>CACXYD010000100.1 GCA_902771755.1 uncultured Ruminococcus sp.
GGTCAAGAGCCTTTGCTGTCATTGTTGTGAGCGTTGGTTTCATGTACGCATCTTTCATGTTGTCATATGCGAACATTCCGAGAAGCTTGCCGTTTTTATCATCAAAACTCAGGAGTGACTCCTCGTCTTTGATGTATGTGTAGCCGTTTTTCTCAACGGTATTCTGCACCTTTTTTGACGCATCATAATACTGCGAACCGCCGCCGAGCATCACATCAACATTGTTGTTAAGCATACTGCGGAGAATTGCAGGGTAGTTATCTCTGCTTTCATTGTGAGCTGCCATACCGGCAGGTGTTGCGTGGCATACATAGTGGCGGTCAACAAGACCTGTTTTCATGCCGTACTTTTTGGCAAATTCACAAATCGTTTCAACATCGTTGCCGTCTTTGTCAACACCGATGTATCTGTTATATGTCTTGACGCCCGTGCTGAGTGCTGTTGCCGATGCGGCGCTGTCGGTAAAGTCCGAAAGACCGTCCGTAACAGATTGCGAGTATGTTGTGACATGGGTTTTGTACGGAAGTCCGCTCATAATCAGCTTGTCGCCCTTTACAATTTCAGCGCCTTTGATTATGTTTTCGCCCATACCGTCACCAATCATAAGTATTACATTCTTCGCCTTTTTGGTGGAGTCAAGCTTGTATTCCTTAAAATCAACCCAGTCAATTTTGTCTGTTTCAACCTCTTTTTTAACCGCAATTTTCGTGGTTGAAACGCTGTTTGTTGACGATTGTGTACTGCTTTGTGAAGAATCGGAGCAGGCAGTAAATGATACAACTGCCGTTACCGAAAGCAGAATCGCAAGTATCTTTTTCATAAATGGTATCCTTTCCGCAATAATACCGTAAAAGATATGATGAATATTAAATTTATTCTGTATTAGAATTAATATCTTTCTCCGACAGCCACAATAACACTTCTGCCTGCCATATTAATTCGTCTGTCATAGAGAATAATATTTCTGTCCTCAAGAATTACATCCTGCGGTTCGTTGCCTGTGTTTACATAAAGTTTCCAACGGTATCCGTCAGGAAGGTCGGGAAGTTCAACATTTACATAATCCCAGTAAGCGTTAATGCCAAAGTAAACAAACTCGTCAAGTCCCTGTTGTTTAAGACTTGCACCTGCATACATAACGCCAATCATTCTTGTGTCATCGTAATATTTTGCACTCCACGCAACATTTGAATGAATGCTTACAGGCGGATAACTGCAAGTTGCTTTGCCTCTGCTGTCTGTAATAATGTGGAATCTCTTTCTGAAAGCAATCATATATTTGAAGAATTCAAATACATCTTTATATTTTTCTTTTCTTGTCCAGTCAAGCCATGAGATAATGTTGTCCTGACAATAAGCGTTGTTGTTGCCGAACTGAGTGTTGCAGAACTCATCACCTGCCAGGAAAAGGGCAGGTCCCTGACTGCACATAAGGGTTGCAAAAGCATTTTTTATCATTTTAATACGGAGCTTGTTAATGTTGTAATCATCTGTTTCACCCTCGGCACCGCAGTTCCAGCTGTTGTTATCGTTAGCACCGTCAGTATTGTTCCAACCATTTTTAAGATTGTGCTTTTCGTTGTATGAATACATATCATAAAGCGTAAATCCGTCATGACAGGTGAGGAAGTTTACCGATGCATTGTAGCCTCTGTAGGTAGGATCGTATAAATCTCTTGAGCCTGTAATTCTCTGAGCTGCATCCCATGCAAGGTGGCTGTCGCCCTTGAGGAATCTTCTGAGGTCGTCACGATATCTTCCGTTCCATTCAGCCCATCTGTTCCATGACGGGAAACTGCCTACCTGATAAAGTCCGCCTGCATCCCATGCCTCTGCAATAAGCTTTACTCCGCCGAGAATCAGATCAAACGCAAGACTCTTGAGAAGGGGAGGCTTATCCATAGGAGTGCCGTCCTCATTTCTGCCAAGAATTGACGCAAGGTCAAAACGGAAACCGTCAATGCGGTATTCTGTTACCCAGTAACGCAGACAGTCAAGAATGAACTGCTGTACAATCGGCTGATTGCAGTTGAGAACATTGCCACAACCGCTGAAATTGTAATATTTTCCGTCCGGAGTGAGCATATAGTAAATGTTGTTGTCAATGCCCTTGAACGAGAAGTACGGTCCCATTTCGTTGCCCTCGGCTGTGTGGTTGAACACAACATCAAGGATAACTTCAATTCCGTTTTCGTGAAGGTCACGAACAAGCTGTTTAAGCTCTCTGCCTTCGTGATGATGTTCATGGTCGCTCTCATAGCTTGTGTTGGGAGCAAAGAAACACACGGTGTTGTAGCCCCAGTAATCGTAGAGCTGATGACCTTCGTAATTTCTGTATGAACCCATTTCGTCAAATTCAAAAATAGGCATCATCTCAATGGCATTGATACCGAGTTCCTTAAAGTAGGGGATTTTTTCACGGATACCTGCAAATGTACCCTTGTTTTTAACACCCGAAGAACCGTCCTGAGTAAAACCTCTTACATGCATTTCATATATAATAAGTTCTTCAAACGGAAGTTTCGGCTGAGTGCAGTTGCCCCAGTCATAGTCGCTGTTGACAACTCTTGCCTTATAAACACCCTCGTGTTCCTGTTTTTTACCCCAGCCGCTCTGACCGATTACAGCCTTTGCGTACGGATCAAGAATATATTTCTTTCTGTCAAAAATAATACCTTTTTCCGGAACATACGGACCGTCAAAAGAATATGCATACTCAAAATCAACCTCATCAAGACCAAACACGAGCATTGAATAGGTGTTGCCGATTTTATACGAATCGGGAAATCTGAGCCTTGCGTACGGAATTTTTGCATAAGGCTTGAACAAAAGTAATGTACACTCAACGGCATAAACCGAATGAATAGTAAAGTTTACACCGCCTGAAACGGTTGTTGCACCGTTCAAAAGAAAGTTGCCGGGTCTAACATCGAAACCACCGACATTATCGGTTGGCTTTAAATCCCTCAACATAATATTTAATCCCCCTAAGTTCCTCTCGAAAAACAAAAATTTAGTCATAACACAACATATGTCTATTTTATCATATTATATGATTTATTCAACGCACTATTTGCAAAAACATAGTCAAATCTTGTTATTGTTGTTTAAAACACAGTATTATTACACAAAAAAAGACCGAAATAAAAAATATATTCGGTCTTTTTTAATCATTTGTTAATTTTTCCTGTTAACCGACAAATGTAAATCGGTCTGTTTCTGTGCCGTCAACATTAACTTTTTCGGCAAACATTTCGACAGGTCTTGCCCAAACTTCACTTGTGTTGTGAAGGTTTCTGTAAATTACAAGCTTTTCGCCTGTTTCGCTGTGGGTTGCAAAGTTGATAACCTCATACTCGCCGCCCTTGAAGTGTCTGTAAATACCCGGCTTGATTTCTCTTACCGCATTTTCTGCATTGTCCGAATTGCTTTCACAACAATTTTCGGTTTCAACAGTTTCAACAGAAGTTTCTTCATTTGCAGGAGTTTCGGCAACTTCAACTGCATTACATTCTGTATTGTCGGCATTGAAATCAACCTTAAAACTGCCGTCATTAACAACAAGAATTCTTGACTGGTATGGCTGCATTTCAATTTCATAGTAACCGTTTACATCAAAAACTTCATTGTCATTGAGAACATCTGTAAGTTTTGCGTTGCAGCCCGTGTCAAAGCCGATTCTGTCAACATGGTCGGTAAGGTTGAATGCAACAAAAACAGTCTGATTGTCGGTTCTTCTTCTGTAAACAAGCTTTTCATTCTGAATGTTTACATTTTCAAAATCACCGTACTTGAGAGCCTCAAGTGCAAGTCTTACAACACCGAGTTTCTTAATATGCTCAAGAAGTCCGTAGTTCGGGTTCGGGATAGAGTCAAGGTCAAGACAGGGACGAAGTTCATAGTCGCTGTGAGCAGTTCTCATACCCTCAATGCCGAATTCACTGCCGTAGTAAATTGAAGGCACACCGGGCATTGTGTACATCATTGTGTAAACATTGTTGAGGTGATTTTTGTCCTTGAGCATACTTGCAACACGGTTTACATCGTGGTTGTCAACGAAATTATATGTGTAGATATTTCTGTAAATACCGCCGTTTGCAAACTGTCTGTTAAGAGAGTGAGCAATCTCAAAATAGTTGTGGTCGTTATGGCTTGAATAAATTCCCTTGTAGCATTCGTAGTTTGTAACCGAGTCAAGCACATCGGGATTTGCCCAGCGGTTGTAATCGCCGTGAGTAATCTCGCCGTAGAGCCAAAAATCAGGCTTTTTCTCTTTGCAGACATTTTTAAGTTTCTTGAAAAATTCAATGTCAATGCAGTCAGCCGCATCAAGACGGAGTCCGTCAATATCGAACTCGTCAATCCAGAATCTTGCGCAGTCGAGAAGATAGTTCACAACCTCGTCATTGTGCAGATTGAGCTTTACAAGGTCATAGTGACCTGCCCAGCCTTCGTAGCTGAAACCGTCGTTATAAGGGCTGTTGTTCCAGAAGTTTACATTCTCAAACCAAGACGCATATCTTGAATTTTCACGGTTCTGCTGAACATCCTTGAATGCAAAGAAATCTCTGCCCACATGATTGAAAACACCGTCAAGTAAAACTTTGATGCCGTTATCGTGAAGTGTTTTGCAAATCTTTTTGAAAGATTCGTTATCGCCGAGTCGGCAGTCGATTTTCTTGTAGTCAATTGTATCGTAGCCGTGTTTTGAACTCTCAAAAACAGGGTTAAAAACGAGTGCGTTCACCGACATTGACTTCATATGGTCAATCCAGCCGTAAATTTTGTCAAGTCTGTATTCCTGCTTGAAATCGTTTTCCTTTGGCGCTCCGCAAAAACCGAGCGGATAAATATTGTAAATTACGGATTCATTTATATATCCCATTTATGTTATCTCCCTTTTGCATAGAATAAAGCAATGTACGGTTACAGGATTTTGTGTACATTATTCATAATTATAACACTAAAATTTCTATTGTGCAACCGAATAATTTGTGTTACAATGTAAGATATTGATGATTTTCAAAATACTCGGAGGAATAAAATGCTTAAAATACCCGAAAATAAAACAAGAAAAAAATTCAGAATCACACTCTGTGTGCTTTATCTCGTAGAAATCGTACTCTGTGCGTTGCCGTATTTCCAGTACATTGACGATAAAAATGTACTCCATTCATATTCGGTATTCGATATTATGGCTGTGTGGGGATTCAGCGGTACAAATGATGCGGTTTTCAAATATTCGCTGTTTATGCCGATTTTCTTTATTATCCCGATTGTAGGATTTTTCTTCTGTGCTCTCGACAAGGAACGCAATATGAAAAACATCGTGTCAATCATCTGTTGCTTGCTCGGTGTGCTTTCAATCCTCACAATGGTAAGCTACGCAATCAGCCTTGCATCTGTAATCGCACTTCTTCTGTACATTCTCATCTGCTTTCTCACAACGCTTTCAATCTTTGCAAGATTTACCGACAAAGATGCTACGAAAGCTCCTGTTAAGCAGAAAAACACAGACCCGAACAGGGAAGTGTAATTTTACAAATTAAAAGTTGAAAACGGAAAATTGAAAATTTCGGTCGGGAACACAGCTTGCTTAATGCAAAGCATTGTTTTCCCGATTTTATTTTATAAAATTAAAACACGGCAGTTCATTATCTGAAATGATTGCCGTGTTTATTTTTGCCGATTTTATTTTTAAAATTCCGTCAGAACAATGTGTGCCTGAGAATTATCGAGGACTAACGGCTTATCCATATCAACTCTCTTTAGTTCTCCGTAGAGTCTGCCGAAAATTACGGTTGTTTTGTCCATATATGCCGCCATAGCCTCGCCTTTTACGGTGAACGGCTTGAATGTAATGTCAACTGCCGAATATCCCGCCTTAAAGTACCACGGTCTGTCAAGCTTTCCGCCTGTGCTTTTAACATTTATCTGCGACAATTTTACAAGATGACCGTCTGTGAAAAAGCAATTTTCGTTGCCGTAACGGTTGTCGCCGACTCTGCTTGCAAGACAGAGGGAAAAGCGTTTTCCGTCAATAAAGCAGTCGGAGCTTAACCTCTGGTAATTATGCTTTCTCGGCTTTGAAAAGCGTGTCCAGTCAAAGTAAGCGTTTGTGGTTGTTTCGTTTAAAGAATATTCCATACCGCCAACACGGATAATTCCGCCTGCGACAAATTTGGGAACAAAGCGTTTGAGATAAAAATATTTTCTGTCTCTCTCAAACGGTGCAATTTCGTTAAGACTTTCGCCCGCCGTCTTTTTGAGATTAATGTTAAAGTAAAGATTTTTTATGCCGCCAAAGTCGATAAAATCACATTTTAAAAATCTTCCGTTCGGTGTGTTTGTCAACTGCAGCTGAAGCCTTTTGTCCGTGTACAAAAGCTCTCCCGAACTGCCCGATTCGGGAAGCTCGTTCTTGCTGAAAACAAATTTCTTTACAACACAATCATAAATCATACCGCCTCTTTTAAGGTCGGCAACCGCAATTTTTACCGCAAATTCCATGCCTAAATTTTCAACCGAAAGATAGAGCGAAACCTCTGTGTTGCTTATGAAATAGCAATCTCTTTCGCTGTGTTTTCCGCTTGTTTTGCTCTGTTCGCTGTTATATTCAAAAACAGGCGTTCTTGCCCAGCCTGCACACATAACCTCTCCGTTTTCTTCAAAAACATTATGCTTTTCGGTTATCTCATGTTGCAAAACAATCCCTCCGTGTTCTCGTTTTTAAAATTTTCCATAAAATT
>CACXYD010000101.1 GCA_902771755.1 uncultured Ruminococcus sp.
TTACATTGTTGCTTGTGCATTCAACATCACATCTGTTCAGAGCTTTGCTCTTCCTATGATTATCGGTATCGTATCAGGTTGTTATTCTTCAATCTGTATCGCAGGCCCGCTTTGGGTTATGTGGCAGCGTCATAAAAAGGCAAAGAAACTTGCCGCTAAAGCTGCATAAAACAGCCTTCGGATAATTTATCCGATTCTGCAAATAATTAAAATGGGGTTGCATAAAGATATTTTATGCAATCCCTTTTGTGTATTAAGACTTTTTAAGCGTTATTTGGAGCGATATATGAAAAAACTTGTTTCAATTTTCCTTTCTGCCCTGATAATCTGCGGTTTGTTATCAATTTCAGGTTGCGGCAAAACTGAAAATGTCAAGAAGTCTGACGGTAAAATCAGCATTGTCACAACAATTTTTCCGTACTATGATTTTGTAAGACAGCTTGTAGGCGACAAGGCTGATGTTCGCTTGTTACTTTCACCCGGAAGTGATCCGCATAGCTACGAGCCCACACCGTCCGATATTGTAGCAATTGAAAATTGCGATATTTTTATCTACAACGGTGGTGAAAGTGATGAATGGGTTGACGGAGTTCTTTCGTCAATTGAAAACAAAGATGTTAAAGTGATGAAGATGATGGAGTATGTTCCTCTCAGACATGAACAGTCAATGGATCATGACCACGAACACAGCGACCATGAAGATATGGATGATAATGATGAAGGTCATGACCATGAAGAAGGGGAGGAGTATGACGAGCATATCTGGACTTCAATCAGAAATGCTGAGCGTATGTTTGCCTCAATCGCAGATGAACTGATTTCTGTAGACAGCAAAAATTCGGATTACTATAACAAACAAAAAACAGATTATATTTCTAAGCTTGACAGCCTTGATAAAAAAATTACCGAAGTTGCAAATAATAAAAAGCGTGATACGCTTGTTTTTGGCGACAGATTTCCGTTTCTGTATTTTGTAAGCGACTACGACCTCGGCTATGAATGTGCATTTCCGGGTTGCAGTCACGAAACCGAGCCGAGTACAGCAGTTGTTTCTCATCTGATTGATTTTACAAGAGAACACAATATTCCCGTTGTATTCTATCTTGAGCTTTCAAGCGGCAAAATTGCGCAGATTATCTCCGAAGATTCCACTGCAAAAACAATGCAATTCTCATCTTGCCACAATGTTACAAAAGATGATTTTGAAAACGGTGCAACTTATATTTCTGTTATGGAACAAAATCTTAAAGCATTAAAGGAGGCGTTATACTGATGTCACTTATAAAAATAGAAAATGCCTCACTCGGTTATGAGGGCAAAACCGTTGTCAACGATATTTCGGTTGACATAAAAGAAAAGGATTATATCTGCATAGTCGGTGAAAACGGTTCGGGCAAAACTACTCTAATGAAAGCCCTTCTCGGACTTTTAAAGCCTTTGAGCGGTTCAATTACCTACGGTGACGGGCTAAAACAGAATGAAATCGGCTACCTTCCGCAGTCAAGCGATATTCAGCGTGACTTTCCTGCATCCGTACATGAGGTTGTGCTTTCAGGTTGCCTTAATAAAAAACACACCTTTTTCTATTCAAAAGAGCAGAAAAAAACTGCCGCAGAGAATATGAAACTCACTGGCATTTATGATTTACGCAAAAAATGTTTCAGAGAGCTTTCGGGCGGTCAGCGTCAGCGTGTTATGCTTGCCCGTGCATTGTGTGCAACTCACAAGTTACTTATTCTTGATGAGCCTGTAACGGGACTTGATCCGATGGCAATGGCTGATATGTACGCTCTCATCAAAAAGCTGAATGAAAGCGGAATCACGATTATTATGGTTTCTCACGATGTAAACTCAGCCGTGAGCAATGCCTCAAAGATTCTGCACCTTGCAAAGAATTGGTATTTCTACGGTACTGCACATCAGTATCTCCATTCGGATGCAGGCAAACGCTTTATTCTCAGCGATTGCCCGTGTGATGAATGTCAGCACAGAGTTCACGGAGGTGCTAAAAATGTTTGATATGATTTTTGAAATGTTTTCCTACAATTTTATAGTCAGAGCATTCATTGTCGGCATACTCGTTTCTTTGTGTGCGGCTCTGCTTGGTGTAACGCTCGTTTTAAAACGCTATTCAATGATTGGTGACGGACTTTCTCATGTGGGATTCGGTGCGCTTGCAGTTGCGGCGGCACTCAATCTTGCACCGCTTGAAGTTGCCGTTCCTGTAATCATTATTGCGGCATTCCTGCTTTTAAGACTCTCCGAGAACAGCAAAATCAACGGTGATGCGGCAATAGCCATAATTTCAAGTACGGCACTTGCCATAGGCGTTGTCTTTGTCAGCGTATCGGGTGTGAATACCGACCTCAATTCATATCTGTTCGGCAGTATTCTTGCCACAACAACAGCCGATGCGATTATGTGCGGAATACTTGCGCTTGTTGTAATCGTAATATTTATTTTGTTCTACAACAAGATTTTTGCCGTAACCTTTGACGAAACATTTTCAAGGGCAACAGGTCTTAAAACAGGTGTTTATAACACGGTTATTGCCCTTCTTACTGCTCTAACAATCGTAATCGGTATGAGAATTATGGGTACTCTGCTTATTTCCGCACTTATAATTTTCCCGGCGCTTTCTTCCATGAGAGTCTGCAAAAAATTCAAGTCGGTAATTCTCTGCTCAGGTGTGCTTTCACTCTGCTGTTTCTTTGTCGGCATGTGTGTGTCATATTCCTGCGACACCCCAACAGGCGCAAGCGTAGTAATAGTCAATGCCGCCGTTTTCCTCATATTCTGGCTGATTGAATTTATCAATTCCAAAATCAGAAAGAATAATTTAAGTTAACAATAACTTAAAAGCACTTGACTTTTAATAACTTTTAAGTATAATAGTAATTGAGGGAGGTAATATATTTGTATCAGGTCTATTTTTATAAAACACCTAATGGGGATCAGCCTGTTCTTGATTACCTTACTGATTTGTTGAGTAAAAAGGATAAAGATAGTCGTATAAAGGCTAACAAAATAAACGATTACATCCAGATATTATCTGAGTATGGAACTCGTGCAGGTGAACCGTATATGAAGCATATTGACGGTGAGATTTGGGAACTTCGACCTCTTAGAGACAGAATATTTTTTGTAGCTTGGGTTGATGATTCTTTTGTCCTTCTTCATCAGTTTATGAAGAAATCACAAAAAACACCTTTACGAGAGATTGAAAAAGCAAAGCGTGAGTTTGCAGATTTGACAGAAAGGGGACTTTCTAATGAGTAATAATGCTATTGGAAAAAGTTGGTCTGATGTGAGAAATCAGCTTTTTACACCGGATGAGATTGCTGAAAGTGACCTACGAGTGGCTTTGATTGGAGAACTTATTAAAGCCCGTCAGGAAAAGGGAATAAGTCAAAAAAAACTGGAAGAACTTAGCGGTGTGAAACAACCGGTGATTGCTAGAATGGAAAAAGGTGTTACAAGTCCACAACTTGACACTATTTTAAAAGTTCTTGCTCCTCTTGGAAAAACACTTGCAATTGTACCGTTGCAGACTGCTGAGAATAAAAGCTAATTACAAAATATTTTCAACTAATGGAAACTCGCTTTCTTTAATGGAGGCGAGTTCTTTTTTTGCCTGAACGCTTTCGGCTAAGTACATATCGCGGTTCTGTTTTTGTGCAAATGCAGTCATTCTTGAAATACTTATTCCGATATCGTCAACATAATCGTGAATGAGCAAGGTGTCAATCAATTTTGCATTGTCATACCATTCTTTTTCGGTTTCTTCACAAATCTTGAGTGCATCGTCAAATTCAAGTCTGTTCATCAGCCTGTCAGCGTGTTCAATTTTCGCAATGAACGAATCCGTTTTACCCGAAATAAATCCCGTTTCAACAGATGCAAAGCATAGTGCCGCCAGAACAAGTGAAAGTGCAATGTAAATTCTTTTCATATCGTCATTCCTTTTTTATAATGTTGTAATTTCCGAGTGCATCAAGAGTCATCAAAAAAACATTACTCTGTTTAATATTTTTCTTTTGCAGAATTTTCTTTACATAATCCTTTTCTTTTTCACATAGATTTAGCGAATTTTCAAGAATTTTTCCGTTGCTGACAACTACGGTTTCAATTTTGTTATCCTTGATTTTCAATCCGAAATCCTCGGCAGACGGCTGCCTTTTATCAGGCTTTTCAAGAACGCTCACCTCACCGTTTGTTTCAACAATGCAGTATTGAACATCTTCTATTGAAAAAATCCCCTGTTGCCTTAACTGAACACTTAAATCCTCTGTAGTAAGCCGCAGTTTTTTCATAGCCGATTGCAGAATTTTTCCGTCCTTAATCACAATAACAGGCTTTCCGCACACAAGACTTCTGAAACCGCTCCACTTTATCATAATAACGCTTGCAGTAATTTCAAGTGCTACAAGAATTGCAACGGGAATAACTCCGCTCAAAAGCGGTTGAGATGTGTTCTGCATAGGAATTGATGCGATATCCGACACTATCATTGTTATTACAAGTTCACTCGGTTGCATATCGCTTATCTGCCGTTTTCCCATTAATCGTACTGCCAAAATAACAAAGGCATAGAGCAAAATTGTTCTGATTATTGAAATTAACATAACATCACCGTTACTAATATTTGCATAATTTGAGCCGATATACCGCAAAATAAAAAGCAGATATATTAAGACGGTGATTAAATGTATAATTCGTTAAAAGAAAATATTTCAACTCTGAAGAAAATGTTCAAAAATTCGGCAGACTTTACGGTTCGAGAAATGAATCTAAAAGGAAAGTGCAGTATAAAATCCGCAATAATCACAATTGAGGGAATGTGCGGAAAGGACACACTTGCGTTGTCGGTAATCAATCCTCTGCTCGATTATTATTTCGATTGTCAATCTCCCGATGAAGTTTTTGACCTTATCAAAAATACCGTGCTGACATCAAGTGAAATTGTCGAGTTTACGACAATTGACGAGGCAATCAGCTTTTCAACATCAGGCTTTGCCGTGCTTATGATTGACGGTTGCAACCGTATGCTTGCAATCGGAGCGCAAGGCTTTTCATTTAGAAGTGTTTCAGAACCCGAAAGTGAGGTAGTGCAGAGAGGCTGCAGAGAGGGGTTTACCGAACCGCTCAGAATCAATATGACTTTAATAAGACGAAGAATTAAAAGTCCCGACCTCGTTTTTGAAACCATAACAAGCGGATATAGTTCAAACACGCAGATGATGATTTGTTATCTTCAGAACAGTGTGTCAAATCAAATTCTTAAAACGATCAGAAAACGGCTTGAAAACTGCAATCTTAAAATGATTCTTGCATCGGGATATTTAAGCGAATATCTTGAGGACAACAGTTCAAAATCACTTTTTTCGGGAGTTGGAATTTCCGAAAGACCTGATACTGTCTGTGGAAAGCTTTCGGAGGGCAGAATGGCAATTCTGATTGACGGAACGCCTTCGGTAATAATCATTCCGCACCTTTTTGTTGAAGAATTTCAAAGTGTAGACGATTACTCAAACCGCCCGTATTATGCGGCATTCATACGGATTTTAAAGTATATTTCATTTTTTATAGCCGTATTTTTACCCGGAATATACACGGCTTTTGCACAGTTTCATCCCGAATATTTTCCAACGGGCTTGCTCGTGAAAACATCCGATTCATTGTCGCAAACGCCCTTACCTGTAACGCTTGAAGTTATTCTTATAACCTTTATCTATGAGGTTATGAGAGAGGCGGGACTACGTATTCCAAAACCGCTCGGACACGCTGTCAGCATTGTCGGAGCGCTTGTAATCGGTGAAAGTGCCGTCAGCGCCGGAATAATCAGCTCGTCAACTCTTATGGTTGTTGCAACTGCCGCAATATGCAGTTATGTTACATCTGCACTCTATCCGCCTATTATGGTGCTTAGATTTTTCTGCGTTATTGCAGGCGGAATGTTTGGATTGTTGGGAATAGTTCTGCTCACTTGCGGAGTGCTTGTCAATATGTGTTCCAAAACATCAGTAGGTGTGCCGTATATGTCATCGCTTGCACCGTTCTCATGGCGGAGTATGCGTGATGTCTTCGTCAGAGCAGACTGGAAAAGCCTTTCAAAGCACACAATCAAGGTTCAGAAATTTCCCGAAACGGAGGAGATGTAATGCAATCAAATGTAACTTTTCCGTCAAAAAGACTTATGCTTTCGCTGTTTGTATGTTCGATACTTCCGATATTGTTAATGGGGCGGAGCTTTTTGCAGAGCGACAATATTTTTTCAAGCCTTGTGTCAATCGGATTCGGAATAATTTTCACTCTGCTATGCTTTGTCCCTTTCTACTCGATAAAGCACAGAACAAGACTTGATTTTTCAGCTTTTGCAAAAAACACATCACAAACAGGATTTCTCTTTGTTTCGGCATATTATTGTATGTATTTCACCGTGATAACGGTTTCGTTTCTGATAAGATTCTGCGATATGTTTGTTTCGGGAGTTAACCCGAATGCCGACACAAAGGTGATTGCCTTTTTGATACTCTGCATTTGTGTTTACGGTGCGTCAAAGGGAATAAATCCGCTTTCAAGAGTCAGCATTTTTCTTTTTGCATTTCTGATAATCGCTTTTGCAGTGATATTTTTCGGCAATATAAAATCTTTTGAATTTGCACCGAACGGCACTTTTGCAACAGCCGATTTTTCAAATATTCAGAGCAATGTTGCAGACTGCCTTATCTTTGCGTTT
>CACXYD010000102.1:0-1203 GCA_902771755.1 uncultured Ruminococcus sp.
TTGAGGCTTTCAAGAAGTTCTGTGTCAACGCCTGTAATGTAGTAAGGATTGATAAGAGTAGGTGCTGTGCCTGTTTTTTCTTCAATAAGCTTTGCAGCCTGTACGCCCATTCCATAGAATGAACCGAGTGCGATTACGGCAATCTTACCGCCCTGCTGAGCAACTTCATATTTATTAAGTTCTGCATAATTCTTTGTGCAAGGCTTGCCTGTTGAAACAATTTCTGCAACAGGAACACGAATTGCAACAGGGTAATCTGTCTGCTCAATACTCCAGTCGAGAACAGCAAGGTAATCTTCCTTGGTTGTCGGAGCGATATAAACAAGGTTAGGAATGTTTGAAATCATAGGAATATCAAAAATTCCGAGGTGTGTAACATCTGTCATACCGTTTACCGATGCAGTCTGAACAAGGATTGTAGCAGGGTTTGAGTCGATGCACAAATCCTGTGAAAGCTGATCGTAGGTTCTCTGAATGAATGAGCTGTAAACATTGAATACGGGCTTGCCACCATTCTTTGCGATAGCAGATGCCATTGCAACAGCTGTCTGTTCTGCGATACCTACATCAAGGAACTGTCTGCCAAATGACTTTCTCTCATCGGGAGTAAAGCCGTAAAGTCCGGGAGTACCTGCTGTGATTGCTACAACAGACTTGTCAGCTTTCATCTTATTTCTAAGATATTCTGTTGTGATTGAGCTGTAGTCCTCCTCATCAGGAAAATTAACAGTAGTTTTGCCTGTTTCAATATCAAACGGCATACACCAATGCCAGCTCTCTTTGTCAGTTTCAGCAGGCTTGTATCCCTTACCTTTGAGTGTGTTGATGTGAACAACAACAGGATGATCAATGTCTTTTACTGATTTGAAAGCCTTGATAAGCTCCTCAATATTGTTGCCGTCCTTGACATACACATAATCAAGTCCCATTGACTTGAAAAGGTTACACTCAGCCTTGCCGTCAGTATCACGAAGAAGTTTGAGATTTTTATAAAGTCCACCATGATTTTCGGCAATTGACATCTGGTTATCATTTGCAACAATAATCAGATTTGAATCCATTTCACCTGCAACATTAAGACCTTCAAGAGCCTCACCGCCGCTGATTGAACCGTCACCGATGAGTGCAATAACATTACCCTTGCCGTTTGTGACATCTCTGCCCTTTGCAAGGCCGCAAGCAAGGCTTACAGAGGTTGATGTA
>CACXYD010000102.1:1252-8816 GCA_902771755.1 uncultured Ruminococcus sp.
TATCCTTTGGTGAATCAAAAACATAATGAAGGGCAATTGTAGCCTCTACAATACCGAAATTCGGGCCGAAGTGACCACCGTGAACACTTGCACGGTGAAGCAATGCGTCACGCATCTCTGATGCAAGAGCGTTAAGCTCATCAAGATTAAGCTTTTTAACATCCTGAGGTCCATTGATTTTTTCAATATACATTGTTATCAGTTCTCCTTATCATATAAATTCTTTAATATAAATCAGAGAAGTTTCTCTTCGGGTTTATTATATAACATAAAGTTGACTTTAGGTCAAGAGGTTTTTTGAAAATTTAGATTCATAAAAAAGAAAGCTACATCACCATGCAGCTTTCTTTTTCGTTAAATAAACATAGTCATTAAATAAAGACGGAACTTCTTATAAATTAGATTTACTAATTAAAACAATGATACAATGCTCTGTAATATTGCTCTACATCTTGAAATTCAGATAAGCCTGAAACACTTCCGTCGCCGGCTTCAATCACTTTCCAAGTTCCATTTTCAAGTTCAGCAAAATCAACAGTATAATAAACGCTATTTATATTGCTATATTTTTCTACTAACTCCCGTGGAACTTCGGGAACATAATTTGGCTGAGCCGAATTTTTGCTAATTATGGCAACTTTATGATTTATATAAAAAACTCTGTATTCATTTGTTCTTTCACCTTAAAATTTAAGTGGAAGGAATTCTTTAACACATATACCACCGGTAAGTAAGTTTCCCCTATACTTGTAAAAAACATTCATCCAATTATCAAGTTCATCTTGTGTTGTATTTTTATCAAAAAATTTAGGAAAATCAGTTCCTTTTACTGACTTAACATAATCTTTTATCATGACTTAACATAATCTTTTATCATATATTTGTCAAAGTCTTTGTTTAAGTCATCAACTTTAATTTGTTCATGTAAGGGGAATAATTTCATTCTTGCGGTATCATTACCAAAATGAGGGTAAATATTCGGAAATATATGCATTAACTCATATTCTTTAGGTGTAGTAACAAGTTCAATATTTTTAATTAAAAGTGAGTTATAAAAGAATTTATATTTATTTGGGTGCATCATCCAACCACGATATACGGCTTTCCTTTTCTTATCAAAATTTCGTGATAGTATAAGCTTATTTTCATCAATCAGTTTATCATAACAAAAGATAACCGTGTCAAATAGCCCTGTAGAAATTGCTGAATTATATTCTGTGATTAAACTTTCGTCAACCTTATTTTTATTGAAATAACTTGATGGGAATACGACTAAGTCAACCATTTTACTCACATCCATTCACTGTAATTAAATTGAATTTTATAAAATTATAACATATTGAGTTATTATTGTCTATGATAAGTATTTTTAATTTTAACAAGTTTTAAATTTAAAGCAAAAAAGAAAAGCCACACTTATGTGCGACCTTTCTTCTGGCTGAGCCGGCGGGATTCGAACCCACGGGTGACGGAGTCAAAGTCCGTTGCCTTACCGCTTGGCGACGGCCCATTATTAAGTTAAAAGCCGCACAAGATTTCCTGTGCGGCTGTGGTGACCCATCGGAGATTCGAACTCCGGACACCTTGATTAAAAGTCAAGTGCTCTGCCAACTGAGCTAATGAGTCAAATGGGGTGGAATGCCGGATTCGAACCGGCGGTCTCCAGTGCCACAAACTGGCGCGTTAACCAACTACGCTAATCCCACCATAAGTGGCGCGCCAAAAGGGACTCGAACCCCTGACCTACTGCTTAGAAGGCAGTTGCTCTATCCAGCTGAGCTATTGGCGCATTAGGTGCTGACCTCAGTCAGCCTTTATATTATACCCATATACGGCAGATTTGTCAACACTTTTTTGAAATTTTTTCAAATTATTTTTAAAAAGTTTTTAAACCGACAAAATTCGCCAAATTACGGCTTTCCGTATTTCTGCGCAAGTGCAAGGTTTCTGTAATCAGGTTCGGATGAAACTTCTCTTATAAGCTTTACAAATTTCGGAAGTTGATACGGCTGATCCTCACTGAGCAATTCGATTTCAATTGTTGCCCTGTCGTTCCAGAATGGATAAACATCGAGTTCATAATAGGTGCTGTTATCAACAATGCAATATCTGTCTTTACTGATAACACCTGTAACATACTGTTTTTTAGCAAGGTAGGCGTCGTATTGTTCTTTTGAAATATAATTTTCAATTTCAATCCGCTTAACATCAGAAATCTTGATTTTTACAGTTTTGATGTATACAGCTTTGTCACCCTCTCCCCTTTTGCGGATTCTGAAATACCCTTCTTCGGGGGTGGTGAGATATGCCTGAGTAATAGGAATTCTGCGACATGTTTTTATACTGTTAAGAAATTCGATATTAGGATATTCAATCAGAAACTTTCTTTCAATTTCAAGCGGTTTGGGAATTCCGAGGAATGCGACCACTTCATTGAGAAGTCTTTTTAACTTAGTATCAAAATCGGTTGAGTTGTCGATAACTCTCAGATGAGGTGTGCCTGTCCACACAGCCATAACATCGGTATCCACTTCTCTTGCTTTTTCAAGACTTTCTTCTCTACGGAAAATGTTGGTTTCCTTACCGTAATACTTTTCCGCACCGTTTGCAGAAGTTACAAGATGAAATACTGCATCATAAGAATTTCGTATTACATCCTCATTCATATTATGGATACCTGCATACTTTGCAAACTCGTCTTTCGTAACATATGCTCTGCTGTCGAGCAAGCCTCTGTCAAAAAGCAAAACTACCTTTTCACAGTTCATATCTTTGGCAATCTGCGTTTTTTCATTTTCCTCGGCAAGCTCAATTTCAAACAGTTCCTTATGAAATTCATAAGAGCCGATATTTTCGGGTGTTTTGCCGGCACTAAAAAGTCTGCTTGCGACCTCGCTGATTGTGATTGTCGGAATATTAAGCTTTTCAAGTTCATCGCTGATATATTTTAATGCGGTAGTCTTACCGCCGCAAGGTCCGCCCGTTAATACAATTTTTATAACTTCAGCCATAAAATCACCCGTGTAATTTATTGAATTAAGTATATATCCCGTCGACTGTTTTTTTATTCTGCAGAAGAATATTATCGGTTGTTTTTGCTGTTTACAAGATAATATTTGCAAAATGAAAGTTTGTTATGCAGTATAATTCATATTATACATTAAAATGCGTATAAATTATCATAAAAACGGTGAAATATGCTGTTATAACATTGACAAGTTGCGTGTTAAAGTGCTAAAATATGTATATAACCAATGAGGTTTTTTCTTATATTGAAAGGAAGTATTTATGATGGAAAAGCAGAATATTGACTGGGCAAACATTGGCTTCGGTTATATGCCCATCGGTGAAAGATTTGTAGCTAATTATAAAGACGGTAAGTGGGATGACGGTACTATGACTACCGACACCACAATTACTATCAGCGAATGTGCAGGCGTTTTGCAGTACGCTCAGACTTGCTTTGAGGGTATGAAGGCTTACACTACTTGTGACGGCAGAATTGTTGTGTTCAGACCTGACCTTAACGGTCAGAGAATGGAAGACAGCTGTAAGCGTCTTGAGATGCCTGTATTTCCTAAAGAGAAGTTTGTTGAGGCCGTTTGCAATGTTGTTAAGGCAAACGCTGATTATGTTCCTCCGTATGGCACAGGCGCAACACTTTACATCCGTCCGTATATGTTCGGTAGCGGCCCTGTAATCGGTGTTAAGCCGTCAACAGAATATCAGTTCAGAGTATTCACTACTCCTGTTGGTCCTTACTTCAAGGGCGGTGCAAAGCCTATCACAATTAAGGTTTCTGACTTTGACAGAGCTGCTCCTCACGGCACAGGTCACATCAAGGCAGGTCTTAACTATGCAATGAGCCTTCACGCTATTGTTACTGCTCATGCAGAAGGTTTTGACGAAAATATGTATCTTGATGCTGCTACAAGAACTAAGGTTGAAGAAACCGGCGGTGCTAACTTTATCTTTGTTACTAAGGACAACAAGGTTGTTACTCCAAAGTCAAACAGTATTCTCCCTTCAATTACTCGCCGTTCACTTATGTATGTTGCTGAGCATTATCTTGGTCTTGAAGTTGAAGAAAGAGAAGTTTACTTTGATGAAGTTAAAGACTTTGCAGAGTGCGGTCTTTGCGGTACAGCTGCTGTAATCTCACCTGTTGGTAAGATTAATGACCACGGCAAGGAAATCTGTTTCCCGAGTGGTATGGACGAAATGGGCCCGATTACAAAGAAACTTTACGATACACTTACAGGTATTCAGATGGGCAGAATTGAAGCTCCTGAAGGCTGGATTAAGGAAATCAAGTAATCAATTTTATACTATGACAAAACGGTCTGTTCTCACAGACCGTTTTTTATTTGCAGTTTTTAATTATATTGTTGTAAGCCACATCTACGGCTGACTCATCTGTATTACAATGCAACACATAAAATTTTGTATGCTGAATAAGGTTGTCAAAATTTGACAGCAAAGACATTCCGTCTGACTTATTCACATATTTGACAGTTGACTTATAGAGCCTTTGTACAATTTCTTTTGTGTCGGGAATTGTAACAAAATTAGTGTCCGAGCGGTCGATAAATATTATAGCACCTACAGGAACGGTTTCGTTAATTGCGATTCCGCTACCGCCGTCAAATGGAGTTCCGCAGCATAGTGGGACTCCGTTTTTTAATTTTACAACAGGTTTATCATCGTTGAGAATATGAACCTTCTCGGCAAACTTTTTTAACCACATCTTTGTATGTGTAGATTTGCCGACACCTGATTCTGCAGAAAACAAATATGCTTTTCCGTCAAAAACAAGTGCAGACGAATGCACAAGCATAGCTCCACGGTGAATTATCTCGTGGTTAAAAATTGATGCCGTGGCAAATTCTTCGGCTTTATCAATGGTTGAACCTTCAACCATACGACTCAACAAAGAATTTAAGTATGAGTCAGAGGGGATTACAGAAAAGTCTGCTACTCTTTCGCCTGTGTACAGAAACGGTTCGCACAATTTTTTTAAGTTATTAAATTTTGACTCTATTTCAACAATAAAATCAGCTATTAAATATTTTGGCAAAGCATCCTCCGAAATAAAACAGACTCACTAAAAGTGAGCCTGTTTTAATATTGCTTAGTTTAAATGAACAATAAACTTCTGAATTTCTGTTGCATCAACTACTGTGATATCACCGTCATTGTTATAATCAGCAAGATATTTTTGCTCTGCTGAAAGGTCAACAATATTAGCGACATACTTCTGTACAAGAGTTGCATCTAAAATATCAACCTTGCCATCCATATTTACATCACCGATATCATAGGTTGAAATGCCCTTAAACGGAATATTGTTAGCGTTAGCATATTCCTCAGCATAAGAACCAAAATATCCTGTAATTGTAAATGCAGACGAATTTTTAAATGCATTCGCTTCAATTGCTGTTACAGAAGATGGAATAAACACATTCTCAAGTTGTGTACAATTAGCCAAAGCATATTTTTTAATAGTTGTACAAGTGCTCGGAAGTACAACATTTCTCAATGATGTACATTTATAGAATGTCTGATTTGAAAGGGCTGTTATTTTTGTCATAGACATATCAGCACTTTTAAGGGAAGAACATTCCTGAAAAGCACCTGTAAACGATAAAGATAAATTTGAAGAAAATTTAATATTTTCTACATTCTGACAATTTGCAAATGCAAAAGCACTAATTGTTTCAATTGAATCAGGCATTGAAACAGACAACAAATCTGTTCTGTCAGCAAAAGCCGATGGACCTATTTCATTTACTTTAATATCAATAAGTTCAGATGGAATTTGTAAATTGTCAACAGTATCCTGGTATTGAGTTATAGTAAGACCGGAAGAGTCGTTCTTATAAAACTCATAATTATGTGAGTAATAGTATGTTGTTGCCGAAAAAGAAACAGAAAACAATGATACGAGCAACGCAAATACAGCAACACATGCAGATGATTTTTTAATTATCTTTTTCATAAAAGTACTCCTAAACAAGTGGATAAAATCTTGTTTTAGAAAAGTCGGCAGATGATTGACATCTGCCGACATAATCTTTAATTAGTCGAGGTCGTCTCCTCTTTGATCAACTGTTTCTTCTTCAGTATCGGGAACATAAACACCGCTACCTGTAATCTTTAAAATTGAATCCGAAAAAGAAAATTTAACGATTTCAATTTCAGGCTCAAAATATGATTTTTTCACAAGTCTTCCTCCAAACAATTATTAATTATTATCAAGTGCCTTGTTACCAACATAACACAAGTTAAAATACTGTGATTCGGAAATGCACATGTCTTTAACCTCACCGTTAGAATCCTTTATTACAACAAAAGCGTATGCAGTAAAGATATAATTCTGATTTGCAGTATTGTTTGTGAATTTAAGCACTTCATCAATTCTGTTCTTGTTTGTGAGAGAATTATTATCAAATACAAGCTTAGTAATTCTGTATTCATCATTACCGAAGTTTGCTACAGTATTTGTTTTGTCTTTCACATCGGAATCCTTAGCAAGATCCCCAAGTTTTGTAATAAGACTTTCTTCAACAGCACCATTTCTGATATATCCCTTAAGAATGTCAGATGTTGTATCTGTTGAATTTGAAATTGCTGCATTAACAAGAGTATTTCTGTCATCAACAGAAAGAGTTGAAGTATTATTTCTTACTACAAACACACCGCATTCAACTCTAAGGTCAGTTGTGTTTTCCTTGAATGTAGGAATAGCAGTTGAAGTAAACGCTGTGAGAAGGTCAACATAAAGCTTATCTGTAGGATTAGCCGAATCACCGTAAATCTCACGGTTAAGAACAGGAGAGTTTATGTTAGCTGTAAGATCAGGAACATTTTCAGAATAAACAGGCACGATATAGTAATCAGCCATTATTCTAAGACCGAAGTTACGCTCATAACACTTAGTAACGACTTCGCCTTCAGACTGACCATTTTTGTTAACCTTGTAAACTTCCCAATAAGCAAACTTTAATGTCTTGTCTGCGTTACATTCAGGAGTTGTGAGAAGGAAATTACCATTCTCGTCTTTAAGCAATGAGTTAAACTCAACAGTATAAGGAGTTCTATCCTGAATATCAGTATTGTAATAACCGTCATCGCCTAATACCGGATGATAAACCTTACAAGTTTTATTTGTCTGTGTAGCAATTACAGTTGCCTCAGATTTGCCCTTTTTAACCTTACCCGCATCAGTAAGAATCCACTTTGTATCAACATACATAGTATCGATTCTTGGTGCATACTTTGTGATGGTATCATCAGAAGGCTGGTATTTATTTACAATTTCTTCTGTAGAGAGCTCAACATTTCTTACAACATAAGAAACCATGTTGCCTTCACCCTCAACACCGAAACGGTCCTTGTACTTGTAGGTAATATCACAAGTACCGCCAACCTTTACAATATCGGTGTAGTAGTTAAGTGCGTTAACAGCAAGTTTGTCATCTTTGAAGAGTGAGTTTGCGGATACTTTGAAAGTATATGAGAAAGCTGTACTAGTACAACCCAAAGTGCCACTTACAAAGTAATT
>CACXYD010000103.1 GCA_902771755.1 uncultured Ruminococcus sp.
TGTATGAAGTAGGTCTTGGTTATATAAAACTCGGTCAGCCTGCAACAACGCTTTCGGGCGGTGAGGCTCAGCGTGTAAAGCTTGCAACAGAGCTTTCAAAACGCAGTACGGGCAAGACAATCTATATTCTTGACGAGCCGACAACGGGCTTGCACATTGCCGATGTACACAGACTTGTTGATGTTCTTCAGTTGCTTGTTGACGGCGGAAACACGGTTGTTGTAATCGAACACAACCTTGACCTTATCAAGACAGCCGATTATCTTATTGACCTCGGTCCCGAGGGCGGTGA
This sequence comes from uncultured Ruminococcus sp., assembly GCA_902771755.1. Classification (GTDB taxonomy): domain Bacteria; phylum Bacillota; class Clostridia; order Oscillospirales; family Acutalibacteraceae; genus Ruminococcoides. The sequence goes on from CACXYD010000103.1 coordinate 293, forward strand.
CGGCGGCGGGACAATCGTTGCCAAAGGCACTCCAGAACAGGTTGCAAAGGTTGAAGAATCGTTCACGGGACAGTATCTAAAACCGTTACTATGATTCTTATAAAGAAAAATAATCGCTTTTAAAAAATAAATAAAAAGAAATTTTGGAGAAATTGCATTGTTTAGTGCAATTTCTCCTTTTTTTGTGCCTTTAAGTAGGAGGTGATTTTATGACAGACCAGATTCTTATAGCGTTGATTTCATTTGCAGGAACTCTTGCAGGCTCACTTGCAGGCATTTTTACAGCGTCAAGATTATCAAATTATCGCATTGAACAGCTCGAAAAAAAGGTTGACAAGCATAATAATCTTGTTGAGCGTGTATATCTTATTGAGCAGCACGAGGCAGTTAATGACAACAAAATTAAAACAGCGGAACACAGAATAGCGGATTTGGAAAACGAACAAAACAAGGAAAGGAAAATATAATATAATGAGTAAAATAAAAATATGCTTAAAAAAGCCGTGTTTAAAAAGAGCGTTGAGAACATTCATTCAGACTGCTCTCGGTTATGTTATCACCAATGTAACCCTCACTTTGGGCGGTCTTGATTTTAATGACGGTGATGTTGTAAAGAACGCTCTCATCGGTCTTGCTGTTGCGGCTGTTGCGGCAGGCGCATCGGCAGTAATGAATTTAAAAGAGGGAGAAGATAAAGAAAATGAGTAAGAAAATCTATCTCAGTCCGTCCAATCAGAACGGCAACACCTATGCAACGGGCGGTACTAACGAAATGGCTCAGTGCGACAAAATTGCCGCCGCCACAGCCAAGGCGCTCAAGCGCTGCGGATTTGATGTTATGGTCGCAAAGTCGGGTACACTTATGCAGACACGCTGTCCCGAGTCGGATAAGTTTGGTGCAGATATTCATATGCCGATTCACACCAATGCTTTTAACGGCAAATATACGGGCGGCACAAGGGTGTTTTGTCTCAATTCAAACGGAAGAAAAGCTGCCGAGGCAGTGAAAAATGCCCTCGGAGCAATTTCACCCGGCAAAGATGACGCAGTAAGTTACAAAACCGACCTTTACGAAATCAATGTGCCGAAAGCGTTATCCGTGTATGTAGAGTGCGAATTTCATGACACGGTAACGGGTTCGGATTGGATTCGGAAGAATACGGTTGCAATCGGTGAGGCAATCTGCAAGGGTATGTGCAATTATTTTGATGTAAAGTACAAAACTGACTCTGCAGGCTCAGACAGTTCAAAAGCGGATTCGGACAAAACTTTCAAGCGTTATATCGTGAGAATAACTTCATCTAACGGCGTGAACATCCGCAAAGGACCGGGTACAAATTATGATGTAAACGGTGCAATTCCGAAGGGCGGAGCATACACGATAGTCGATGAAAAGTCGGGTGCAGGCGCAACCAAATGGGGCAAACTCAAAAGCGGTGCAGGCTGGATTGCACTTGATTATACCGAAAAAATAAGATAAAACAAAAAAGGAGTCGTGAATTTTCACGGCTCCGATTTTTATGCAGAATTTATGTAATTATGAATTTTCTCCCTAACGCAAAAAAGACCGTCAAATGACGATCCTTTTCGCGATTGTGTGTTTTATGAAAATGAATGTTTCAATAAAGAAGCAAACATTTTTGCCGAGTATTTAATGAACCCGCAAGACTAAAGTTTTGAACTTTATCTCTGTTCATCGTCTTATATTATACCGATTTTCGGGGGTAAATTCAAGGCGAGAGGGTGCAATTCTAATATTCATACAGTCAAAAAGACAAACTGTACAAAAAATCAAGATGATGTTTGTGCAGTATTTTTTCGGAATCTCAAATTACCCGACAAAAACGATGATTTCAAAAATTGCCTCTATACAAAATGAACAAAAAGCAAATCAATAAGAAGTATTGTTTTTACTGCTGAACAGCGTTTTTAATGGGATTAATCTTTTTTCTGCGGATATTTGCCATAAAAATAAGTGCAACAATAAAGGCAACAGCCTCGCCAATCGGGAATGCAATCCAGATTATTGAAGATGCAAAATCAAAACATGAAATAATGTATGCAAGTGGCAGAGGAACAACAATAAGTCGTACAAGCGAAAGTATCAACGAATGCACACCGTTGCCGAGCGCCTGAAAAATTCCCTGATACGCAATGTTAGCTCCGACAAATATAAATCCGGGTGTGATAATTCTTATTGCAAGCATTGCAAGTTCGGTTGTGGATTGTGAAAGAGAGAATATTCCGAGTATCTGCTTTGCAAAAATCTGAAGAATTATAATTCCCGCACAAAGAATTGACACCGTGTAAATAAGTCCGTATTTGATACTGTCGTTTACTCGCTTTTTATCCTGCTTGCCGTAGTTGAAAGCAATTATGGGAATCATCGCATTGTTCATACCGAATGCGGCAAAGAATACAAACTGCTGAATTTTGTAGTAGATACCGTAAGCCGTAACCGCATCTGTTGAAACCCTTACAAAAATAACATTAATGCTGTATGTCAGAATCGACATAAGCGCCTGCATAATAATTGCGGGAATACCGACCTGATAAATCTGCTTGATAATCTTGCCATCGGGTTTCATATATTTTAATGATGTGTTGAAATGCTTTGAATTGCATCTGAAGTGGAAATATGCGTCAATAAAGAATGAAATGAACTGACCGATAACCGTTGCTATAGCCGCACCGTCAATGCCGAGTTTCGGACAACCGCACCAGCCGAAAATCATAATCGGATCGAGTATCATGTTCACAACCGCACCGACAATCTGTGCAACTGTTGTCTGCATGGTATATCCCGTTGCCTGTAAAAGTTTTTCAAAAATCATGTACATACTGACACCGAGTGAACTGTAGGTGCAGATTTTCAGATACGAAACAGCCATTGATGTGATAATCGGATCGCTTGTTTGTGACGCTATGTATGCGTCAACTCCGAAAATTCCGAATAGTACAAACACAATACAGGTGCAAAGTGCCAGAAAAATTGAATTGCCCGAAATTTTACTGCACTTTTCTTTATTGCCTTCACCAAGACTTCTTGACAAAATCGAGTTAATGCCGACTCCCGTACCGACTCCGACCGCAACCATGAGCATCTGAATAGGGAATGCAAGCGTGAGTGCATTTACCGCATAATCTCCGAGTGCGGGTATGTTCGGATCTTCCATACAGCTTACAAAGTAGCTGTCAACGATATTGTACACAGCCTGTACAACCATTGAAATTATCATCGGAACACCCATTGTAAGCAGTAGCTTGCTGATTTTTTCTGTTCCCATTTTATTCATTTTCTGTGCTTTTTCCATTATATAACCTCCGCTGTTTTTGACACAAAAAATGTGCAGCATTGAAAATCCGGACTTATGCCATTCAATGCTGCACGATTGTCTTTATTATACACTTTTTATTGTGATTTTGTAATTGATTTACACACCAAATTTTTGGCAAAAACAGAAAGCCTTTTTGTTAATTATCTGAATTATATGTCAAAAACAAAGAAATTTTGAAGAAGCAGAGCATAGTCCGTACAAAGGGACTGTGAATGTATGTCACTTATAATATCGAACAAATGTTCTTGAATTTGTTCGATATGTTCTATATAATGGAATTAGAAGGTTGAAAGCCCCGCCAACCTTCTGAATGAATAAAATCAAAGAAAGGATATCGGTATGGTTAATTATTTTGAATGGTCAATGGAATATAAAAATACTGCCGACAGCATTCAGGATGTTATCGACAGGCTCAAAGCAGAAAAAAGAGGCAAATCGGATATTAATAAAAAAGAACTTGATTTGAAAATTGCAAAATACAAGATTTATTATAATGAATGTATTCATATTTCAAATCATCTTATGAATAGATATTACGGAGAATGATAAAATGAAAAGAGAATTTATACATATTACAGACAATAACAAGCACAGATTAATGTCGGATTCGGGATTCTGGCACGGCAGTACAAATGAAAACTCCCGTGATAAAATGAAGAAAATTCTTTCAATGGCTGTTCTGAACGAACTTACCGAAAGACAGAGAATCTGTATTGTTGATTATTATCTCAACGGTAAAAAGGAAAAAGAGATTGCAAAAGAATTGGGAGTTCACTCCTCAACAGTTTCCCGTCACATCATGAAGGGGAGGGATAAACTCAGACATATTGCGTCCTATTATGTGAATTAATCATCGACAATTTCAAAATCGGGAAGATACCATAACAACGCATCTTCGGCGCTGTAACCGTTCTTGCAAAGGTAGTCAATTCCCGAAAGGCTCACTCCGACACATTCGGCATTTTCGTCAAAATCGGTTTGGTAGCAATCCCACGGAGATGCAACGCTGTGAATATATTTGTAATTATCGTTTTTGTATGTAGTGCCGTTTGAGGTTTCGGAATAGGGAACAAACAACGCTTCGCTGTTTTTGCGGAGCGTTTTGTTTTTGGCACTCTCAGCGGCTTTTTTTATTTCACCGTAAACATCTTTTATACTTCCCGATGCGTTTTCTTCATACAGAAAATCGCTTGTTTCAAAAGAATCGGGATTAGCCTTGTAATCCGTGTTCATAAGAATAGCAATCGCCTTTAGTGTTTCGGCAGAGTAGCTGTCTTTATACAATCCTGCCGTCAATGCACAGAGGATTTCGCCCGAATCTTTTGGCTTTTCGGGTGTGTCTGATGTTGAAACAGTAGGCTTTGCAAAGGATTTTTCAGAACATTTTGAAACTGCAATAGGGAGGATTGCCGTGAGAATCAGCAGAAGGACAATTGCGATTAATTTTCCTTTCATTATTATGCTCCTTTATTTCGCACAAAAAAATAAATAATACTATTGTATTTTGTGACTTATTTTTTCTTGACATAACGGTTATGTTGGCTTAAAATAATATATGATTAATCCGAAATAATAATTACTTACAATTCAATTTGTATTTATTTTTGCCGTTCGGTTTTACGGCGGCATATCAATAATCGTGTAACAAAGTTGCTTTAAAAATCGGCTTGTTACGGTACAGAAACGGAGATTTTTATGAAAACCAAATATTCAATTATACCATTTATTCCGGCTGTAATAGCTGCGGTAGGTCTTAAAATTATGAGTATGTTCGCAGTTGACGGCAACGGACTTCTGTTCGGAATGAACAAGTCGGGACTCAACTACTTTATAATCGGAATCACACTCGGACTTTTTGCGGTTTGTGTTTTGATTAACCTTTTTGACAGAAAAACCGCCCCCGTATATCCCGTTAAAAAGAATTTTGTTTCGGGTGCGTTTGCAGTCCTTTCGGGTATCGCAATTGTCGGTTCGTCATTTTTGACCTTGATTAACACAACTCCCGGCAACACAGACAATTATCTTTTGAGCATTATTGTTGCTTTGTTCTCAATCCCTGCGGCTATTGCTATGATTATGATCAGCAAGGTGCATTTTTCGGGCAAGTCAACCGTATCAAATGCGTCAATGTTCTTTGTTTTCCCTGCACTCTGGGGATGCAGTGAGCTTGTTTCGGAATTTCTTGCCGCAACAAAGGTTTCAATTTCTGCAAGCGATATGACACCGCTTTTCTGCTACATTTTCATCACGCTTTACCTTTTCTCAAGCTCAATGGTTGTTTCAAGGGTAAAGGGCAGAAACCCTGTTAAGGCTTGCTTTATCTACGGTATGCCTGCCGCCGCTGTTTCACTTTCTTACGGTGTCGGTGCTGTTCTCACATCATCTGTTGAAAACACAGGCATCAGCGCTCTTGTGAACGGACTTATGTTTATTGTCCTCGGCATTTACATTGTTTCATTCTCTGTTGAGATGTTCGTAGGTTGCCTTACAAAGGCAGAGGTTGAGATTATCGACAGCCTTCCCGAGGATGAGGATACATACGAAAACAGCTATATCAGCTCAGGCGGTTATGATGAACTCGTTGTTTCCGACAAAAAGGAAGATGATGTTCCGGCAAGTGATGACAGCTACGAGGCAGCCGCACAGGGACTTTCTGATTTTGTAATGGGTTACGATGAAGAAAGTTATGATGATTCAACAATCAAAAACGAAAATATGAATGACGGTCTTGTTCTCGGCTACGGCGAAGAAAATCAGACTCAGCTTGCAGAAGAAATTGCCGCTGAACCCGTAAAAGAGGAAACTGCAGAACCTGTTTCGGAAACTCCTGCAGAGCCTGAAATCCCCGAAGAACTCAAGAACGCAAAGCGTCTTAATGTTTCAGAGGAAAAGCCCGAGCCTGTAAAGGCAGAAACTCCTGCCAAAGCTCCTGTTGAAGATACAGAAGTTTCAAACGACAGAATGAGCGAAATTGACAGACTTCTCAAGGAACTCGAAGATAAAAAATAATTGTGAACATCAAATTAGGTGTTGACATTCCGAGTTTAAAGTGATACCATACAGGTGAAAAGAAAATATTGATCTTTGATGAGGACATGATTT
>CACXYD010000104.1 GCA_902771755.1 uncultured Ruminococcus sp.
GCTTTAGTTTCGTCAGAATCTTTCTTCTTACCAAAACCGAAAAAGCCTTTCTTTTCAGGCTGAGCTGCCTGCTGTGGCTGTTCCTTAACTGTGTCAACAGAAGAAATACACCACTTTTTAAACTTCATCTTAACTCTGTCAGAGCCTGTTTCAATGATGATAGCGTCTTCGTCGTCCTTAATGGCAACTACTCTGCCCATAATTCCGCCGATTGTTGTAATTTCATCACCAATCTCAAGTGAGTTACGAAGCTGAGCTTCTTCTTTTTTCTTCTTTGAGTTAGGTCTGATGAGGAAGAAATAGAGAGCTGCAAAAATAGCAACATAGAAGAGAATCATAAAAATCATACTTGACTGATTTCCGCCACTTGCGCTTGCTTCAGCAGCTACAGGTAAAAAGTTTGTCATTTTCGTCATTCCTTTCATACAATGTACTGATTATATCAGTTTTAATCACATCTTGCAAGTATTTTTTCTGTTTTGAAAAAATATTAGATACGCACACCTAAAATGTTGCGATATTTTTCGTAAAATTCCATATATGTGCCGTTATCAAGCTGAGTTCTGATAACTTCCATAAGGTTGTTATAGAAATAGAGGTTATGCAAAACAGCAAGTCGCATACCGAGCATCTCACCGCTCTTGAGAAGATGTCTTATGTATGCCCTTGAAAAGTTCTGACAAACAGGGCAGTCACAATGTTCATCAATCGGAGATTCGTCTGTTTCATATTTTGCATTGTTGATGTTACGGACGCCGTCCCATGTAAACAGCTGACCGTGTCTTGCATTTCTGCTCGGCATAACACAGTCAAAAAGGTCAACGCCTCTCGCAACACTTTCAAGGATATTCACAGGAGTTCCGACTCCCATAAGATATCTGATTTTGTCCTGAGGAGCAAACGGTTCAACCTTTTCAATGATGTGATACATTGTTTCGGCAGGTTCACCCACAGCTAGCCCGCCGATTGCGTAACCGTCAAGATTAAGTTCTGCAATTTCCTTCATATGATTAACACGAAGGTCATCATAGATACCGCCCTGATTAATACCGAACAGCATCTGATTTTTATTAATTGTATCGTCAAGGCTGTTGAGCCTTTTCATTTCGGCAACACATCTTTTAAGCCACCTTGTGGTTCTTTCAACGCTGTTTTTCGTATAATCATATGGTGAAGGGTTCTCAACGCATTCGTCAAATGCCATTGCAATTGTAGATGCAAGATTTGACTGAATTCTCATACTCTCCTCAGGTCCCATAAAAATCTTGCGACCGTCAATGTGAGAGTTGAAGTAAACGCCTTCTTCTTTAATGTTTCTCAATTTTGCAAGAGAAAACACCTGAAATCCGCCGCTGTCGGTAAGAATAGGGCCGTCCCATCTTGTAAACTTGTGAAGTCCGCCCATTTGCTTAACCTTTTCGTCACCGGGGCGAAGGTGTAGGTGATAGGTATTGCAAAGCTGAACCTGACATTTAATATTCTTTAAATCAAGAGCAGAAACAGCACCCTTGATTGCACCGCAGGTTGCAACATTCATAAAGGCAGGAGTCTGAACCGTGCCGTGAACCGTAACGAATTCACCTCGTCTTGCGCTGCCTTCCTTTTTAATTACCTTAAACATAAATCCGTAATATCCTCCTATGATATGAACATAGCGTCACCGAAAGAAAAGAATCTGTACTTTTCCTTTACAGCCTCTTTGTACGCATTCATAATAAAATCATATCCCGCAAAAGCAGATACAAGCATAATAAGTGTACTTTCGGGAAGATGAAAGTTAGTAATAAGTCCGTCAAGCACCTTGAATTCAAATCCCGGATAAATAAATATATCGGTAAATCCCTCACAAGGCTTGATTTCACCGTACATTGCCGCAACGCTCTCAAGCGTTCTGCAAGATGTTGTGCCGACTGCAATAACTCGTCCGCCGTTCTTCTTTGTTTCATTTATAAGTTTTGCGGTTTCTTCGGGAACTTCATAATGCTCGCTGTGCATTTTGTGTTTTGTAACATCATCAACCTTAACAGGTCTGAATGTACCAAGCCCTACATGAAGTGTGACATATGCAATCTTAACACCTTTAGCCTTGATTCTGTCCATAAGCTCGGTAGTAAAGTGAAGTCCTGCCGTTGGAGCGGCCGCAGAACCGAGTTCGTGACTGTAAACCGTCTGATAGCGTTCCTTATCTTTAAGCTCGGCTGTGATATAAGGTGGGAGAGGCATCTGACCGATTTTGTCAAGAGTAGTAAAGAAATTCTCCTCACAATCAAAATCAACTATTCTGTTGCCGTCATCCTTAACCTCAACAACAGTAGCACGCAAAATTCCGTTACCAAACGAGAACTTTGTGCCGACTCTTGCTTTTTTACCGGGTTTGCAGAGTGTTTCCCAACGGTTGTTTGCAACCTGCTTTAAAAGCAGAAATTCAACTCTTGCGCCTGTTTCATCTTTGATACCGTAAATTCTTGCAGGCAAAACCCTTGAATCATTGGCAACAAGAAGGTCACCTTCATTAAGATAATCAATAATGTCATAAAAATGTTTATGCTCCAGAGTTTGTTTTTCTCTGTCAAGCACAAGCAGTCTTGAACTGTCTCTCGGTTCAAGCGGAGTCTGTGCGATAAGCTCTTTAGGCAAATCGTAATAAAAATCACTTGTTTTCATTTTATTTCCTTTCAAGAACTAAAATTGCTTTTTAAAAGCTGTTCTGTCAAAAATCTTTGTAAAACACAAGTATTTGTCCTGTAAAATTCTCAAAATAATTGACATTGTCCTTTTAAAATGATATATTATCTTATTATGAGCAGTTTGCATAATCGACAAACAGTCGTGTTTTCAGACATCACTTCATATAATATAATATTTGTTTGAATAAGGCAACCGCTTTTTTAAAATTTGTTTAATTCGGAGGAATTATTATGAAAAAGTATAAAGTCGGTATTATCGGTGCTACCGGTATGGTAGGCCAGCGTTTTACACTTCTTCTTGAGAATCACCCGTGGTTTGAGGTTACTGTTCTTGCCGCAAGTAAGAGAAGTGCAGGCAAAACATACGGTGAAACAGTTGAAGGCAGATGGCATATGACTGCTCCTCTTCCTGAGAAGTATAAAGATATGGTTATCGTTGACGCTGAAAATGTTGAAGAGGTTGCATCACAGGTTGATTTCTGTTTCTGCGCAGTTAATATGAAGAAAGATGAAATCCGTGATCTCGAAGATAGATATGCAAAGGCTGAATGTCCTATCGTATCAAACAACAGCGCTCATCGTTTTACAGATGATGTTCCTATGGTTATTCCTGAAATCAACGCTGATCACATCAAGATTATTGAAGCTCAGAGAAAGCGTCTTGGCACAAAGAGAGGCTTTGTTGCAGTAAAGTCTAACTGCTCACTCCAGAGCTATGTTCCTGCAATTCATCCATTAAAGGCACTCGGTGTTGACAAGGTTCTTGCTTGCACATATCAGGCAATTTCAGGTGCAGGCAAAACATTCAAGACATGGCCTGAAATGGTAGATAATGTTATTCCTTACATCGGCGGTGAGGAAGAGAAGTCAGAGCAGGAGCCGCTCAAAATTTGGGGTAAGATTGAAGGCGACAAGATTGTTAAGACTGACGATATTTCAATCACATCACAGTGCATCCGTGTTCCCGTATCAGACGGCCACACAGCTGCAGTATTCATGTCATTCAAGGACGGCGTAAAGAAACCTACTGTTGAAGAAATCATTGACATTTGGTCAAACTACAGTGGCAGAGCTCAGGAACTCAATCTTCCGAGTGCTCCTAAGCATTTTCTCCACTACTTCACAGAACCCGACCGTCCACAGATCAAATCTGAAAGAAACCTTGAAAACGGTATGGCAGTATCAGTAGGCAGATTAAGACCTGATACTCAATATGATTACAAGTTCGTTTGTATGTCACACAACACATTAAGAGGCGCAGCAGGCGGTGCAGTTCTTCTTGCAGAGCTCCTTTGTGCTGAGGGCTACATGGACTGATTACTTACGGAGGTAAATTATGTCTAACCACATTTTTACAGGCTCAGGTGTTGCACTTATCACTCCTATGAAGTCTGACGGAAGCGTAAACTACGATGTTCTCGGCGATCTCGTAGAATTTCATGTTCAAAACGGTACCGATGCAATTGTTGTATGCGGTACAACAGGTGAGGCGGCAACTCTTTCGGAAAAAGAGCATTGCGAAACAATTTCTTTCGTTGCAGAAAAGACAAACGGCAGAATTCCTGTTATTGCAGGTACAGGCAGTAACGATACTTCAACAGCCGTTATGCTCTCAAAGTCTGCCGCAAGCACAGGTGTTGACGCACTTCTCTGCGTAACTCCTTACTACAACAAAACATCTCAGCAGGGCCTTGTAAGACACTTCAATGTTGTTGCAGACTCAGTTGATATTCCGATTATTCTTTACAATGTTCCTTCAAGAACAGGCTGTAACATCAAGCCTAAGACTTATCAGGAACTTTGCAAGCATCCTAACATCGTTGCCGCAAAAGAGGCAAGCGGTGATATCTCTCAGGTTGCTCTCATCCGCTCACTCTGCGGTGACAACCTTGACATCTACTCAGGTAACGATGACCAGACTGTTCCGTTTATGTCACTCGGCGCTCTCGGTGTTATCTCTGTATTTGCAAACATCTGTCCAAAGGAAATGCATGACATCTGTCAGCTTTGCCTTGACAATGACTTTGCAGAGGCACAGAAACTTAACTTCCACTATCTTGAGCTTATGCATATGCTCTTCAGCGATGTTAACCCGATTCCTGTAAAGACTGCTATGAACCTCTTTGGTTATGAGGCAGGCGAATGCAGACTTCCGCTCGTTCCTATGAGCGTTCAGGGTTACCATGACCTCAAGGATTGCATGGAGAAGTATGACCTTTTAAGCAAGAAGGTTAAATAATCAACCCTTGATTTGTTTGAAATTCAAGAAGTTTAAAGGGGAATAAAAATGGTAAATACAGCAATAGTCGGTTGTAACGGTAAAATGGGTTACTTTGTGGCACAGGCTGTTCAGAGCCGTGAGGATTGCAATGTTTTGTTCGGTGTTGACGCTTTCGGCGAAAGCAAGTATGATTTTGATGTTTTCAAGACTTTTGACGAGGCAACCGAAACACCTGATGTAATCATCGACTTTTCTAATCCTGCCGCTCTTGACGGTATGCTTTCATATGCCGTTGATAACAAAGTTCCTTGTGTTATCTGCACAACAGGCTTTTCAAAAGATCAGATTGCAAAAATTGAAGATGCGTCAAAGACGATTCCTGTTTTCTATTCAGGCAATATGTCACTCGGCATCAATCTTCTTATTGAGCTTTCAAAAGAGGCTGCTAAGGTTCTCGGCAATCAGTTTGATATTGAAATCGTAGAAAAGCATCATAATCTCAAGCTTGACGCTCCAAGCGGCACAGCTCTTATGATTGCAGACGGAATTTCAGAACAGCTTGACGAAGATCCGCAGTATGTCTATGACAGACACAGCTACCGTAGAAAGCGTTCAAAGAACGAAATCGGTATTCATTCCGTAAGAGGCGGCACAATTGTAGGCGAACACGAAGTTATCTTTGCAGGTCACGATGAGGTTGTAACAATTTCTCATCAGGCTCAGTCAAAGGAAATTTTCGCTGTCGGTGCTGTTAATGCGGCAGTATTTCTTAAAGATCAGAAGGCAGGTATGTACAACATGGGCAACCTTCTTTCTGAAAAAATGAACTGATAAATAACATTTTTAAGCACGGCTTTTATGCCGTGCTTTCTTTTATGTCCAAACTTTGCCGACAGTCATAATATGTAGTGTGATATTTTGTTTTGAAATGTCACAAAGATTAAGCAAAGGGTGGAAGTTATGGAAAATAATTTAATAATGTTCGGCTCGGTAACTCTTGCCATGAAGAGCCGTAACCTTCTCACAAAATATAATATTAAATCAGGACTTGTAAGAACACCTATACACCTCAACCAAAAATCCTGCGGCTACAGCCTCTATGTCCCGGGAAATTTTGAAAAGGCATTGGAAATTATCAGGAGTAACGGTATTGCTGTCAACGGAACAGCCGCTGTTGATACCTTATGATATATTTTGACAACGGTGCAACAACCTTTCCGAAACCAATTTCCGTAAGAAGGGCAATAAATGAGGCTATGTCCGATTACGGAGCAAATCCCGGCAGAAGCTGTCATAAAATGTCAGTTAAATCCTCGGAAATTATGTACTCCTGTCGTGATAATGCCGCAAAACTTTTCGGCTCAGAAAATCCCGAAAATGTAATATTCACACTTAACTGCACATCAGCTTTGAACACAGTTATCAAGGGCATATTAAAACCTGGTGACCATGCGGTAATTTCATCACTTGAGCATAATGCTGTTGTAAGACCGCTTGAAACGCTCAGAAAAAATAAGATTGAATACTCTGTTGCAGAATGTGTGCCTTATGATGACGAACAGACAATTGAAAATTTCAGAAATCAATTCAAATCAAATACAAAACTTGTAATCTGTACCCATGC
>CACXYD010000105.1 GCA_902771755.1 uncultured Ruminococcus sp.
TAATTCTTACACACGGTCACGAGGACCATATCGGCGGATTGCCTTTCCTTCTTTCAAAGGTAAACATTCCGATTTACGGTACACCGCTTACACTCGGTCTTGTTGGCAACAAACTCAAGGAGCACAGCCTTTATAACAAGACACAGTTCAATGTTATCAATGCGGGTCAGTCGATAAAACTCGGTTGTATGAAGATTGATTTCATTCATGTAAACCACTCAATCCCTGATGCGGTTGCTTTTGCAATCCACACACCGGGCGGTACTATTGTTCACACAGGCGACTTCAAAATCGACTGTACACCTATCACAGGTGATATGATTGACCTTTCAAGCTTTGCAAGAGTAGGTGACGAGGGCGTTTTGGCACTTCTTGCAGAGAGTACAAATGCCGAAAGACCCGGTTACACTCCCACAGAGAGAACAGTATCCGACAGCCTTGACAGCCTTTTCAAGAGTGCTGAAAACTACAGAATTATCATTGCAACTTTTGCATCAAATGTAAACCGTGTTCAGCAGATTATCGACTGCGCTGAAAAGTACGGCAGAAAGGTTGCTTTTTCGGGCAGAAGTATGGTCAACTATATGGATGTTGCGCAGAAACTCGGATATCTGCATCTTCCCGAAAATATTCTTATTGATATTGATATGCTCGACAAATATATGCCGCAGGAAATTGTCCTTGTTACAACAGGCAGTCAGGGCGAGCCGATGAGTGCACTATCAAGAATGGCATATTCAGACCACAGAAAGGTTATGGTCGGTGAGGGCGACTTCATTATCATTTCAGCTAATCCAATCCCAGGCAATGAGAAAACAGTCGGCAATGTTGTCGATGAACTCCTCAAAAAAGGTTGTAAGGTAATTTACGAGTCAATGTATGAAGTTCATGTTTCAGGTCATGCTTGTCAGGAAGAACTTAAAATCATACAGAAACTTGTAAAGCCAAAATATTTTATCCCCGTTCACGGTGAGCAGAAACACCTCAGAAAACACGCCGACCTTGCAATGTTCCTCGGTATGGAACGCAAGAACATTTATATTGGCGATGTTGGAAGTGTTCTCAAAATCAACGAGGATTATATGAAAGAACTTCCGCCTGTTCAGGCAGGTAAGGTATTCGTTGACGGTCTTGGTGTCGGTGATGTAGGAAGTATCGTTCTTCGTGACAGAAAGCACCTCGGTCAGGACGGACTTATCATTATCGTTGCATCTCTTGATGTTTATGATGGTCATGTTATCAGCGGACCCGACATTGTTTCAAGAGGATTTGTATATGTTCGTGAGAGCGAGGGACTTCTTGAAGAAGTTAAACAGACCGCTCTTGCAATTCTTGAGGATTGTGCGGAAAATAATGTTCACGAGTGGGGCGTTATTAAGAACAGAATCAAGGATGATGTTTCAAAGCTTATCGGTCAGCGTACAAGAAGAGCTCCGATGATTCTTCCTATTCTTCAGGAGGTTTAAATCTTATTCGCTGATTTGTTATCTTGCTATTTTGCTATTAACAGAGGTTTGACATGAGAAAAAGAAATTGGACACTTACACCGTGGTTCTTGATTTTTTCGGCAATAATGTTTGCAATGGCTGTTGTGAGCTATGAATATTCGCCGACAGTTTTCTATATTGAGCTCGGTGTGTCTGTTCTTTCCTTAGCAGTTGTGCTTATAACTTCATTGAGATTTACAAGCTATGTAAAAAGCACTGTAAAAAATATTGTCGGAAATATAAAGGGTATTAACGAAGATTACCTTGAAAAATTCAGTTGCCCTGTTGCTGTAATAGGCAAGCAGGGTGACATTCTCTGGTGCAATTCCCGATTCCGCAAGGCTATGTGCGGCGGAAAGGGTGCAGAGGGCGATAATATCAAGGCTTATCTTTCGGGAAAAGACATTGACAACCTGAAAAAAGGCGAGGGTTGCGATGTTGCCGTTGACGGCAAAGAATACACTGTATACTGTCGTCCTACAGGCGAGGGTGCTGTCTGCGAATTTATCGAAAACACCTACTACAAGCAGATTACAAGGGAATACCTTGCATCAAAGCCATGTGTTGCAATTGCCGTTTTCGACAATGCCGAGGACTTTTCCGATAACTCGGACGAATCGTTCTCGGAAGCAATGCTGGACATTGAAGTTTGCCTGCAAAAGTGGGCGGAGCAGTATGCGGCTCTCTACAAAAAAATCGGCAACAACCGTTATATGATAATTTTCAGAGATGCCGATGTTGAAAAAATGGTAGCCGACAAGTTCCCGATTCTCAAAAATATTCGTGAAATCACGATAAACAACCACAGTGCTTCTATTTCGGTAGGTCTTTGCAGAGGTTATAACAACATTAAAGAGAGCGAACTCAATGCGAGAAAAGCTCTTGAAATGGCACTCGGCAGAGGCGGCGATCAGGTTGCTGTCATTAAAAAAGACAATACATATGAGTTTTTCGGCGGAAAAGTTGCCGCAGCGGAAAAGGCAAGCAAGGTTCGTATGAGAGTGATTGCCAACGCAATCAGCCGTGTAGTTGCCGACTGCGACAAGGTCTTTATTATGGGACACAAGTTTTCCGACCTCGACTGCGTTGGTGCGGCAATCGGACTCCAGTGCATAATGGAGAAAACCTTTAAGCGTTACTGCAAGGTTGTCATCAACCGAGAAACTTCAATGGCAAAACAGCTCATTGAATATACCGATGAAAAGCTTGATACAGATATATTCATCTCTCCCGAAAACGCTCTTTCGGGACTTACTCAAAAATCACTTCTTATCATAGTCGACACGCACCTAAAGCGTTCGCTTGAGAGCAGTGAACTCTACGAAAAATGTAAAAAAGTTATCATCATCGACCACCACAGAAAGGCGGTTGACTACATAAACAACGCTCTTGTGTTCTGCCACGAACCCTCGGCATCTTCAACCTGTGAAATGTGCAGTGAAATCATCAGCTGTCTTGATGACGCACCGCTTTCATATGTTCAGGCTGACGCAATGCTTGCGGGCATTACACTTGATACAAAGAATTTTGCCGTTAAAACAGGTGTGCGCACCTTTGAAGCGGCAGCTTATCTGAGAAGAAGAGGTGCAAACACCCTCACCGTAAAGGGTATGTTCTCCGATAATATCGAAACCTACCGTGAAAAGGTTGACATTGTGTGCAAGGCGCATGTTTACCGTGGTTGTGCAATTTCGGTTGCACCGAGCGGTGACGGCGATATACGACTTGCGTCCGCTCAGGCGGCTGATGAAATGCTCAATCTCAAAGGTGTTGACGCATCTTTCGTTCTCTTTGAAGACAACAATCAGATTAACATTTCCGCAAGAAGCTACGGCAATGTTAATGTTCAGATTATAATGGAAAAGCTCAGTGGCGGCGGTCATCAGACTATGGCGGCAACCCAGCTTAAAAACACTACAAAGGAACTTGCTTATCAACAGCTGTTGTCAGAGATTGACAACACTCTTGATGATGAAGAAAATTCCTAAGAAAGGTTGATTGGTTATGAAAGTAATTTTAATGCAGGATGTAAAGTCACTCGGCAAAAAAGGCGAGCTTGTTGAAGCATCTGACGGCTATGCAAGAAACTTTCTCCTCCCGAGAAAACTTGCAAAAGAGGCAAATGCTCAGGCTATGAATGAATACAAAAATGCCGAGAATTCAAAGAATTATAAAATTGCAACCCAGAAAGCTCAGGCAGAACACGATAAAAAGGTTCTTGAGGGCAAAACTTTCAAGATGACTGCAAAAGCAGGACAGGGTGGCAGACTTTTCGGCAGCGTAACTTCAAAGCAGGTTGCCGAAGAAATTAAAAAGCAGTACAACATCAATGTTGACAAGCGCAAGGTTGTTCTTGATTGCGACATTAAGGAATTCGGTACATATCACGCAGAGGTAAAGCTCTTCACAGGCGTTTCTGCAAAGATTGATGTTCAGGTATCCGAAGCATAACAAATAGGAGTAAAAATGGCTGATTCAAATTTTGCGGGCAGTTATGACGGACTTCATCTGCCGTACAGTCCCGAGGCTGAACAAGCGGTTTTAGGTGCAATCATTCTTGAAAGCGACACCTTTGACAAGGTTGTTGATACTCTTAAAAGTCCCGATTATTTCTATGTTTCTCTACATAAACTGATTTTTGCACAGATGCAGGAGATGATTGGACTCGGTCTGAGCATCGACTTTGTTACACTGCTTGAAAGATTAAAACAGAATAAAGCTTTTGACGAGTCAACAGGTAAAACCTATCTGATGGATCTTGTCAACAATTGCCCTTCAATTTCTAATGCCGAAGAGTATGCGAAAATTATTGCGGAAAAGTACAATGTCCGCAGACTTATTACGGCATCTCGTGAAATTATTGATGACGCAACTGCGGGCAATGAAGCCCCTTCGGTTCTGATTGATTCGGCTGAGCAGAAAATTTTTGACATAAGACAGGGCAATGAAAAGCACGGTCTTGAGCGTATCAACTCGGTAATTCTTCAAACTTTTGACCGACTTGACGCGCTCAACAGCGAAACCGACAACAGTATGAAACCTATCCCAACAGGTATAGGCGACCTCGACCGAATGATTACGGGACTTAACCGTTCCGACCTTATCATTCTTGCCGCCCGACCCGGTATGGGTAAAACGAGTTTCGCTCTCAACATTGCACGAAATGTTGCGTGCAAGTCCAAAAAGACCGTTGCATTCTTTTCTCTCGAAATGTCAAAAGAACAGCTTGCAAGCCGTTTGCTTTCGAGTGAAGCGCTCATCGGCGGTACAAAACTGAGAACAGGTCAGCTTACTGAGGAAGAGTGGTCAAGACTTATCCCCGCAAGCGATATTCTCAGCAAAACCGACCTCTATCTTGACGATACTCCGGGTATCACAATCCCCGAAATGAAGTCAAGACTTCGCCGACTTCACAACCTTGACCTTGTTGTAATCGACTATCTTCAGCTTATGTCGAGCGGCAGAAAGATTGACAACCGTGTAAATGAAATTTCAGAAATCACACGAAATCTGAAAATTCTTGCTAAGGAAATGAATGTTCCTGTAATCACTTTGTCACAGCTTTCCCGTGCCGCTGAAAAGCGTGACGACCACAGACCGCAGATTGCCGACCTTCGAGATTCAGGTTCTATCGAGCAGGATGCCGACATCGTACTTTTCCTTTATCGTGAGGGTTATTACGATAAAGAGGGCGGAGAGGCTGCCGCTGCACCGACAGCCGATATGAATTCGGGTGAATGTATCGTAGCAAAGAACCGTCACGGTGAAACCAATATCGTAAAACTGCATTGGCAGGGCGAGTTTATGCGCTTTACGGGAACGGACAACCGAGATGCTTAACCGTGTTATTGCAACCGTTGAAAAATACGGCTTGCTTGAAAAAGGCGACAGCGTAATCGTTGCACTTTCGGGCGGAGCAGATTCAACGGCTTTGTTGAGTATACTTATTTCTCTAAAAGAAAAATATAATCTTTTGGTTTATGCCGCTCATATCAACCACAATATCCGTGGCGAAGAGGCAGAGCGTGATGAAAATTTCTGCAAAATTCTTTGTGAGAAATTTAAAACGGAACTTTTCGTAAAAAGCGTTGATGTTCCCACACTTGCGATAGAGCAGAAAATCAGCGAAGAACTCTGCGGAAGAAATGTCCGCTACGCTTTTTTTGAAGAACTTTCGCAGAAACTCTGTGCAAAAGTTGCAACTGCACACACCGCATCCGATAATGCCGAAACGCTGATATTCAACATTGCAAGGGGTGCGTCTTTGGCAGGTCTGTCGGCAATTCCTCCAAAACGAGGGAACATAATCAGACCGCTGATTGAACTTTCGAGAAGTGACATTGAAAGCTATTGCGAAACACAAAGGCTTGAATATGTTACCGACAGCACGAATCTTGCCGATGATTACACACGAAATTATATTAGGCACAATATTATACCGTGCCTTAAAAAGCTGAATCCGTCTTTTGAACGGACAGCGCTCGGGTTGAGTGAAAACGCAAGAGAATCGGCTGATTTCATTAAGAAATGTGCCGAAAAAGCCATGAATGACTGCAAATGTGATTTCGGTTACGACTGCAAAAAGCTGTTAAGTCTTGACTCTGCTGTTTTAAAGAAAACGCTGTTTATTCTGTTAAAGAATAATTACAACATTGCTCCCGAAAGAAAAACAATTCTGCTCTTGTGTGAAATAATCAAAAACGGCGGAAGTGTTGAATTGTCAAAACAATATACAGCCGTTTCAAAACAGGGAATTCTCCGTTTTGTATGTTCGGAAAATTCGTCTGATTTCAAAGAAATTCCGTTAAAGAATAATATGACATTTTCTCATGACGGAAAAACATACACGGTAAATGAAATTGCCGAAAAAGTTACAAACCAAAACAACCTTGTTGCCAAAAAGTGGCTTGGCGAAAATCCTGTTTTTCGCACACGCAGGGC
>CACXYD010000106.1 GCA_902771755.1 uncultured Ruminococcus sp.
TCGGCAGCAATCTGAGAAGCTTCGGTTTGCCTAACTTGCGTAGCATTACATATTGTATCAAATATTTTTGCATTTGTACATAGCTTTTTTATCTTTTTTACACATTTTTTCCATTCTTGTGTGTCAAATGTTGTCTGTGCGACAATTTGCACCTGTTTATTATTCTCTTTTAGAATATTTGGCAATAAATCATCAAGTTCAGCCTCGTTATTAAATGTGTAACAATCGCTTGCACAATGCCCTATTATGCCGCAAACCTCGGGGTGATTTTTGTTTCCCGCAATCAGAACAACATCATTTTTAGGGTTTGTGTTTGATACAATCTTGTGGATTTTTTTAACAAAAGGACAGGTTGCGTCCTCAAAGTTAATTCCTCTTTTTACAAGAGAATCAATAACGCTTTTTTCAACTCCGTGTGAACGGATTACAAGCGTTGTGTCATCGGTAAGTTCGTCAACGGTTTCAACGGGAGTGCAACCTCTTTCTTCAAGCTCGTGAACCATTTCCATATTGTGGATAATAGGTCCGAGGGTTGCAACCTTTATTCCCTTTTCGAGCAGTTCGTTTACGATATTGATTGCACGGTTGACACCAAAGCAGAACCCTGCCGAATCAGCCTTTTTTATACTCAATTAAATCCTGCTCCCTCATTCTTTTGATTTCGTCCATAATCATGGTTGTTGCACCTTTGAGTTCTCGTCTTCCGCTGTCGGGAGTGAGTCCGAGTTCTTCGGGTGTGAGAGGTTTGCCGAAGTGGATAACTCTCTGTGCAAAAGTGTGCTTTTTGTTGCGTGATACAGGCAGGAACAACAGGCACTTGCATCTGCTGTGCAACAAGAGCGCATCCGCTGCGAGGACGCATAAGTTCGCCTGTTTTGGAACGACCGCCCTCAATGAAGATTGTCATAATCTCACCGTCACGGATAAGGTCTTCACCTGTTTTGATAGCCTTACCGTCGCCCGCACCTCTTTCAACAGGAAATGCACCGAGCGCACGGATTAACGCACCGAAAAATTTATTTTTAAAAAGTTCGATTTTTGCCATAAAGAAAAGTCTGCGTTTCTTTTGTGACAAACCCAGAAGAACGGGATCTGAATTTGAAAGGTGGTTACTTGCGATAATCATTCCGCCTTCAAGTGGGAGAGGTTCTTCGATTATTGTTTCATATCTGTACAAAAGTTTGAAAATAGGCTTACAGACAACTCTGCCGACTGCATAAAGTGCCTTTGACTGTCCCATCAGATATTCTCCTTTATAACGGAAATTATTTTTTCAACCGACTGTTCAAAATCAAGCTCTGTTGTGTCAACCATAACGCAACCTTCGGCAGGTTTGAGCGGAGCGGTTTTGCGGTGAGTATCGTTGTAGTCACGGGTTATTACATCGTTTAAAATGTCCTCGTACTTTACATCCATGCCCTTTTCAACAAGTTCCTTATATCTTCTTTCGGCTCTTGCCTCGGGAGATGCTGTGAGGAAAATTTTAACCTGTGCATCAGGCAACACTACTGTACCGATATCTCTGCCGTCCATAATTACATTGTGTGTCTTTGCCATATTTCTCTGCAAATCAAGAAGATATGCTCTTACAATCGGTACGGCTGAAATTTTTGACGCCATCATTGATGCCTCGGGAGTTCTGATGAGTCCCGACACATCTTCGCTATCAAGCAAAACAACCTGTTCACCTTTTTCGTTGAATGTAAGGTCAACTGTGATTTTTGAAAGCAAATCTTTTACCGCATTTTCATCTTCGGGAGCAACGGAGTTTCTTGTTGCCGAAAGTCCGATTGTACGGTAAAGCGCTCCTGTATCAACATAAATATAGTCAAGTGCCTTTGCAACTCTTTTTGCAATTGAGGATTTGCCTGCGCCTGCAGGTCCGTCCAAAGCGATTGCTATTGACATAAATTACATCCTTTCAATCAAAATTATTATGTATAATCAAATCAGATATATGCACTGTTTTCTCCGGCAAGCCGTCCCGTACTCCATGCAATTTGGAGATTGAAACCACCTGTGTAGGCATCGCAGTCGATTACTTCGCCTGCAAAATACAAACCGCTTACAAGCTTGCTTTCCATGGTTTTCGGGTTGATTTCTGAAGTTTTCACACCGCCTGAGGTGATGATTGCCTCCTCAATCGGTCTGAATCCGCTTATATCAACCGTAAAGCATTTGAGAATTTCACAAAGAGCGTGTCGCTCCTCTTTGGTAATTGAATTGCACTTTTTATCAAACGGAACTCCCCAGCGTTTGAGAACGGGAACTATGATTTTTCTCGGCAAAAGCTTTGAAAATGCATTTGAAACATCACGGTTTGAATTCTCTTTGAAATCGTTCTGAATTCGCCTGTCGAGATGTTCAAAATCAAGCGCCGGCTTGAGGTCGATTTCCGCAATATAGCGGTCGGGCTGAATATCACGGATGTGTGAACTTGCCGATAAAATCATAGGACCGCTCATTCCAAAATGCGTAAACAGCATTTCACCGAAGTCGCTGTAAACAATTTTTTTACTGTTCTTATCAACTATTTTGAGTGCAACATTTTTAAGTGCAAGTCCCTGCATATCCTTGCATTGCTTATCGTTGGAAGTAAACGGCACAAGGGATGGTTTGAGCGGAACAATTGTGTGTCCTGCCTGTTTTGCAAGGGTGTAGCCGTCACCTGTTGAGCCTGTGAGCGGATAGCTTTTACCACCGCAACAGATGATTACGCTGTCGGCATAGTAGGTGTTTTCTTTGCATTTAACGCCTATTACGGCACCGTCCTCAAGAATGAGAGCGTTTGCCGTGTCACACACGATTTTACAACCCGATTCAACGGCATAGTCATGCATTGTATCGACAACATCTACCGATTTGTCGGATACGGGAAACACACGGTTTCCCCTTTCGGTTTTTGTTTTAAGTCCTCTGGATTCAAAAAATTCTATTGTGTCTTCGGGAGTAAATGCGTTTATTGCCGAATAGAGAAATCTTCCGTTTACGGGAACATTATTGATAAAAGTCTGCACATCGCAGTTGTTGGCAAGGTTACATCTTCCCTTGCCCGTTATCATAATTTTTCTGCCGACACGCTTATTCTTTTCGATTATTGTAACAGACGCACCGTAGAGTGCCGCAGTTGCGCCTGCCATAAGTCCTGCCGCACCTGCTCCGATTACCACTACTTTTTTACTTGTCATCATCTTCTATATTACCCACTATTTCTCTGTCACGGTTGGTGTAAACTCCGTCACGGTTCCACACAAGTTCAAGTCTGCGGAATGTGTCGGAAACTTCATCTTTCTTTTTAAGCACGGTTGCAACAATAAGAGCATTGATAAGACTTAACGGTGCAACGAGTGAATCGACAATTGATGCCATATCACTTCTTGCAATGAGTACGGAATCGGCACTCTGAACAAGCGGAGAGACCATACTGTCTGTGATTGCAATTGCGTGAGCGCCCCTTGAACGGGCAAAGTCCATTGCCTCAACCGACATTGAGCTGTAACGGGGAAATGAAATGCCGATCATAACATCTTTGTCGGTAATTCTGAAAATCTGTTCAAAAGTTTCGGTCTGACTGCCGCTTGTGATAACACGCACATTGTCAAAAATCATTTCAAAATAGTATGCAAGGAAGTTTGCGATTGCGGCTGTTGAACGCACACCGAATATGTAAATACGCTCTGCCTTGCAAATTTCATCAACTGCACGGGCAAAGTCCTCGTGAGAGGTTTCTTCAATAGTTCTGCGGATTTTGTCGATATCTTGATTAAGAACGCTGTCAAGCACATTGTCGTTACCGATACGGTTTGAGGTAACTTCTATTCGCTGAACAGAAGTAAGCTTATTGCGAATCATCTCCTGCATTGCTTTCTGAAGTTTAGGATAGCCGTCATAGCCGAGTTCTGTTGCAAAGCGAACAACCGTACTCTCACTTACACCGACTGTTTCACCAAGCTTTGATGCGGTCATAAAAGCCGCCTTGTCGTAATGTTCTTCAATAAAAAGAGCAATTCTCTTTTGTCCCTTTGAGAGGGAATTCATCATTAAATCTATTCTTGTGAGCAAATGAGTAATCATTTTTTCTTAATATCTCCCGTTTTAAATAGTAAAAACAGATATACTGCCTTAACTAATCCATTTTAACACAAGAACTTGCAATTTACAATAAGATATAAATTAAATTATTGTAAATTTTACGGAATTATGAAATATGCGTCGGTTTATGTTGCAATAATAATGGTTGTATGGTAAAATTGTTTAACAGATAGCAAAAGACGGAGTTGATAAGAATGATAGCAGTTATTGATTACGGTGCAGGCAACATTCGCAGTGTTTACAAGGCTTTAAAGCACATTGGCTGTGAATGTGTGATTACAAGAGATAAAGACGAAATTATGAATGCAGACGGTGCTGTTTTGCCGGGTGTAGGTTCATTTGGTGACACAATGGACACAATGAATTCATACGGCATTAAAGACACGGTTATTGAGTACATAAACAGCAGAAAACCGTTTTTAGGCATTTGTCTTGGACTTCAGCTCCTCTTTCCCGAAAGTGAAGAAAGTCCGAATGTAAAAGGTCTTTCGGTTTTTGACGGCACGATCACAAAGATTCCGTCAGGTGAAGGCTTAAAGATTCCGCACATCGGTTGGAATAGCCTTAAAATCAATGAAAAAAGCAGACTTTTCAAAGGCATTGAACAGAATGCATATGTATACTTTGTTCACTCATATTTTCTGAATGCAAGCGACAAAAGCATTGTATCGGCTCAGACAGAATACGGTGTTACGATTGATGCCGCTGTTGAAAAAGGCAATGTTTTTGCAACCCAGTTTCATCCCGAAAAGAGCGGTGAAACGGGACTTAAAATTCTCAGAAATTTTGCTGACATTGTAAACGGCAAGGAGGAATAATTATGTACGCTAAAAGAATAATTCCATGCCTTGATGTAAAAAACGGCAGAGTTGTAAAAGGTATGAGTTTTGTAAATCTTGTTGACGCAGGCGATCCCGTTGAATCTGCAATGCAGTATGACAAACAGGGTGCTGACGAACTTGTATTTCTCGACATTACCGCATCAAGCGATTCCAGAAACATTACCATTGACATGGTGGAAAAGGTTGCAAATTCAATCTTCATTCCGTTTACAGTCGGTGGCGGTATCAGAAGTGTTGACGATTTCAATGTTCTGCTCAGAGCAGGTGCAGACAAGGTGTCCGTAAACTCAGCCGCTGTTCATCGTCCCAAACTCATCAGCGAGGCGGCATATAAATTCGGCAGTCAATGCGTTGTTGCCGCTATTGACGCTAAGAGAAGCGGTGACAGCTGGGAAGTTTATGTAAACGGCGGAAGAACTCCTGTCGGTATGGATGCGGTTGAATGGGCTGTAAAGTGTGAAGAACTCGGTGCGGGCGAAATTCTCCTTACAAGCATGGATGAGGACGGTCAGAAAAAAGGCTATGACATTGCGCTTACAAGAGCAGTTTCCGAAAAGGTGAATATCCCCGTAATTGCAAGTGGCGGTGCCGGTGCACTTGAGCATTTTTATGATGCGTTTACGGAGGGCAAGGCTGACGCAGTTCTTGCGGCATCACTTTTCCACTTTGGAGAAATTCCGATTCCAAAGCTTAAAAAATATCTCAACGAAAAAGGAATCCCCGTAAGACTTTAAATACAGACAAAGTTTATGGCTGTGCGTTTGCACAGCCATTTTTACACAGGAAAAGGCGGTTATGCAGAATATGCACAACCGCCTTAAAATTGTCTGATTAAATTTTATCGTTTAAACAAGCTTTACGATAATTTTCTGAATCAATGTTGCATCTGTAACATCAATACGACCGTCACCGTTTGCATCTGCAATCTTCAATGTTTCTGCATCAAAGTCTTCAAGTCTTACGATGTATTTCTGTACAAGTGTTGCATCAACAATATCTACAACACCGTCACGGTTAACATCGCCCTTGAGAGTTTCGTCAGGTGAAGAAGAACCTACAACAAATGTCTTAGTTGACTCTGCCTTGTTGCCGTTTGCATCAACTGCAACAACACCGATTGAATATGTGCCGTCAGCAGACGGAGTCCATACATATGAATCTTTGCCTGAACTCTGAACAGTTTCGCCGTTAACTGAGAATGAATAAGTAACATCGCCTGTTGCGTGATAGCTTTCTGCTGAAAGTGTAACAGATGTGCCCGCACTCTGTCCTGAGTTGAGGTTTGCACCAAAGTTCACTTCAAGCGGAGCTTCGTTTACTTCTGTGTCGGGAAGAAGTGCGCCGATTCTTGCAAGAGGTACTGTGATGTTGTCGATGTCTTCTTTCTCATGTGAAGTTGAAGGATCGTAGCTGTACTCAACATTTGCCTGATCAAGCATTGACGGATCGTGCGGAAGTGTGTCCATACCCGATGTGCCGTATGTGAGAATCTGCATTGCACCGATGCCCTGTGTTTCAATGTAGTTGCGATCAATACCTAAAGTTTTGAGCGGAACTGCGATTTCGTAAACATAGCCATATGAGCTCTTGTAACCTGCATCGAAGAAGTCAACCCAGTTTGAGTTCATATCGAGGTTATCACCCATTACTCTTGAACCCTTCGGAGCATTGATGCCGATGAGTGATGTACTCTTTGTGCCGTTAGCATACTTGATTTTAAAGCCGTTCTGGTTGTCCTGAGCCTGGAAGTTCTTTACACCAATCGGAACTCTTGTGTCATAGTTGAACATATATGTTCCGTCTGTGTCCTGTGTATCAGCCTTAAAGATTGACGCACCGCCGTTTGAGTTGTTAGAGTCAAAGGCAATGAGTGTGTCAACATGGGTTGTAAAGCTTGTACCGCCGTCTTTGGCAACACCGTTTGTGCAACCCCATACGAACGGATTTGTATAAACAGAACCGTCCTTGTTTGTACCTACTGCCTTGCCTGTTGCCTGCTTTGCAGGATCAATTGAAAGTGCAAGGTACATAGGAATACTGTTTCTCCAAGGGCGAGCCTCATTTGATGCTGCAAAGTTGTCCTCGGGAGAAATGATATATGTTGTGTTAGCCATTTCAAGTAAGAAATAGAGGTTGTCGTCATCCCATGCGCTGTAAAGAGCGTATGCATCCCATGGCTGTTCGTGCATTGCAGAAGGCATGTAAACTCGTGGATCATCGTTTGCAACGCCCTGAGCAATAATCATTGAGCTGTCCCAATC
>CACXYD010000107.1 GCA_902771755.1 uncultured Ruminococcus sp.
ACCGAAAATGCGTTTCCAAAATCCTGCAACGGCATATAGGCGATTGTGTCAATCTTTACTGCTACCGCAAAAGCCGCCATAACAACTGTGCCAAAGCTGTTGACAATACCCTGAACAACGAGTATGCCAAAGTTCATAACCGACTGTTGCAAACAGGTGAATCCCGACAGCGACAGTATATTTTTAAACTTTGCTCCGTCAAAGTGCATATCGGATTTTCGTACCCTGTATTCGGGACAGACAAAGAGGAAGTACAGCAAAAGTCCTACTCCCGAAATGTACTGCGAAATCACGGTTGCAACCGCCGCACCGACAATTCCCATATCAAGCGAAATCACAAAATACAGGTCAAGTCCGACATTTAGCACAACCGACACCACAAGGAACACAAGCGGTAAAACCGAGTTGCCCACGGCACGCAAAAGATTTGATATGTAATTGTAAAGAAATGTGGCGAAAAATCCGATAAATACCCACAAAAGGTAGGATTTTATATCGCCGATTATTTCGGATGGCACGCACAAGAGCGTTATTATCGGATTCATAAAAATGTAGATGAGTGCCGTTATCAACAGCGTAAGCGAGCCTATGAAAACCGATGACATAAAGATTCCGCCACGGATTTCGTCATTTCGTTTGCGACCGAATGCCATTGACACAAACGCACCCGTACCGAGTGAAAGTCCGATTATCACCGAGTTGAGAAAGGTCAAAAGGGTGTAGGACGAGCCAACTGCGGCAAGGGCATTGTCACCCACATATTTTCCGACCACCCATGTATCGGCAAGGTTGTAGAACTGCTGAAACACATTGCCGAGCATAAGCGGTACTGCAAAAGACCACAAGCCGCCTGTTATACTGCCTGTGGTCAAATCTCTGTTTTTATTTAGTTTTATCACAAAATCATTCCGTTGTGACCGCAGATTTTGCGGTCATATTTTTTTGTTAAATTCACTTCCGCATTTCGGGCAACGAACTGTGTGATTGCCCTTTTTGTTGCGGACACGAAGTTGTGCCTTGCACACGGGACACTTGATGTAACGGTAGTCCTTGTGGTCACGGATTTTCTTGTAGGTCAGCTTGAACCAGCCTGTTACCGCATTGTAAATCGGAACAAATTTTCTGTTTTCGGCACTTCTTGCAACAATGTTGCGTGAGAACATACGAAAACAAATAAGCACGATAATCAAAAGCATTATGCCGTCAATGATGTATCTTGCAACACGGTTCCACACAAAAATATTCACAAACCACAGTATAAGCAACAGCACCCAGAGGGAATTGTTGAGCTTATCCGTGCCGTATCTGCCCTGCATAAAATTAGCGAATCTGTTAAATAATCCTCGCATAAAGTTCATCCTTTCCGCAAAAAGCGGTAATTACAAAAATCATCTTTCCACCATTTTAGCACAGGCAGGTCGCACATTCAATAAACATTTGACGATATATGTCACTAATCAGCCGAGAACGAGCTTTGCTGTGTCAACACTTTCCTTTGCGTCACGGCAGTAGTAGTCAGCGCCGATTTTCATAGCGTAGTCCTTTGTGAGAACCGCACCGCCGACAAATATCTTGCACTTGCTTGAACCGTCGGGATTTTGAAGTTCCTTACATTCTCTTACAAGCTTGATTGTGTCTTCCATACTCTTGAGGGTTGTTGTCATAAGAGCCGAAAGTCCTATCATTGTAATATTCTGCTCAACGGCAGTATCGACAATAAGCTGTGGATCAACATCTCGGCCGAGGTCAACAACTGTATAGCCGTAGTTGTCGAGAAGAACTTTTACAATGTTCTTGCCGATATCGTGAATGTCGCCCTTTACGGTTGCAACAATGATTTTGCCCTTGCTCACGGGAGTTCCGCTCGTCTTTGTGAGGTGCTTTTTGATTACATCAAAGCACTCCTGAGCGGTGTTTGCACTCTGAATAAGCTGTGGAAGGAAGATTTTATTCTTTTCAAAATCATCGCCTACCCTGTCAAGAGCAGGGATAAGCATTTCGTTTACAACCTGCATTGCATCGGTTGTTTCAAGAAGTTTTGCGGTTGCGGCAGCACCTTCGTTTTTAAGTCCGTTATAAACAGCCGCAAAAATGTCAACATTGCTGTCTGCCTTTTTAACGGGAGCGGCAGGAACAGCATCGTTATATGCGTTGATAAATTCAAGTGAGTTCTTGTCAATGCCGTTAAGCACACGGAATGCTCTTACAGCGCCTGTCATCGACTCAACATTCGGGTTGATAATCGGCAAATCAAGTCCCTGTTCCATAGCCATTGTAAGGAAAGTTCTGTTGACAAGTTCACGGTTCGGAAGTCCGAACGAAATATTTGAAACACCAAGACAGGTTTTACAGCCGAGTTCCGTTTTAACTCTGTGCAAAGCCTCAAGCGTCTGACGACAAGCCGCCTGTTCTGCGGAAACCGTAAGAGTAAGGCAGTCAATGTAAACATCTTTTCTGTCAATGCCGACAGCCTCGGCTCTCTCTACAATTCGCTTTGCAATCTCAAATCTGCCCTCTGCGGTTTTCGGAATACCGTTTTCGTCAAGTGCAAGTCCGACAACAGACGCACCGTACTTTTTAACAAGCGGAAGAACCGTTGAAAGGCTCTGTTCTTCACCGTTTACGGAGTTCAAAATCGGCTTGCCGTTGTAATAACGAAGGCCTGCCTCAATAACTTCGGGCTTTGTGGAGTCAATCTGGAGCGGAACATCGCACACGCTCTGAATAGCCTTGAGGACACGCACCATCATCTTTTTCTCGTCAATTTCGGGGTGACCTACATTGACATCGAGGATTTCCGCACCGCCCTGAACCTGACTGAGAGCCTGAGTGAGGATATAGTCAATATTATTTTCAACAAGAGCCTGCTTAAAAAGCTTTTTGCCTGTCGGGTTAATTCTTTCGCCGATGATTCTCGGGCCGTTGAGTTCAACAACCGTTGTTGAACTGCACACGGTTGTGTCAACGCTCTTTGTCTGAGGCTGATATTCCTTGTCGGCAACCTCCGACTTAATTTTTGCAATATAATCGGGATTTGTACCGCAACATCCGCCGATAACCTTAACACCGTACTTTAGGAGCGAACAAACGCACTCGGCAAATTCGTCTGGCATAATATTGTACTCGTTGCTGTTAGGATCGGGCAGACCTGCGTTAGCCTTGATTACAAGGGGAAGATTTGTGTATTTAGACATCTCGGAAACAACGGGTTCAAGTTCATCGGGACCGAGTGAACAGTTGACACCGAGAGCGTCAACACCGAGTCCCGTAAGAGTGACAGCCGCACAGGCGGGCGATACACCCGTGAATGTTCGTCCGTTCCTTTCAAAGGTCATTGTTGTGATGATAGGCTTGTCGCAGTTTTCTTTTGCGGCAAGAACTGCGGCTTTGAGTTCGTAGAGATCGGTCATTGTTTCAAAAACAATGACATCGGCATCTTTGCCGGCAAGAATCTGCTGTTTGTAATACTCATAAGCCTCGTCAAATTTCATTGAACCGGCGGGTTCAAGCAACTGACCTATCGGGCCTATATCAAGGGCAACAAGGGTGTCTGTACCCTCAACGGCTTTTCTGGCAATCGCAACGCCCGCACCGATGATTTCTTCAACGCTGTAACCGCTGTCCTGAAGTTTGTAAGCATTTGCACCGAATGTGTTAGCGTACACAATGTCAGAGCCCGCTTCAATATATCTCTTGTGAAAACTCTCGATAAGTTCGGGGTGAGTAATGTTCAGCACCTCAGGCACATGGTCGTACTTCACACCGCTTTTCTGAATGAGAGTTCCTGTTGCACCGTCAAGCAGAATAAAATTCTTTTGGTTTAGATATTCACTAAAATTTGAAAAATTCTTAAACACCACAATGTTCCCCATTTCTTCTGAAGCGACATTTGCCTTTCATACTGCAAATTGCACAGCCTCGTTTTCTTCGTTCAATCGGATTGTCTGAAATTCCGAGAACAGCCGTAACCGATTTTGACGGCACAAGCAGACAGCTGTCGCCTGTTGTAAGTCCTATTTTTCTCGGAGCGTCAAGTATTCTAAGATACTCTTTCTGCATCTCAATAGGATAGTCCCCATAACCGGGGCTGAAACGGAAAGTCATATACTTTCCGCTGTATTTTTCGGCAAGGATTTCGTCAACCTTTTGACACACCTGTTCAACGGCAACGCTTGCAAAGCTGTCAAGCACAACCGCCCTTGCCATATCGGAAATCTGACTTATACGAATGAGCTTGTCAATTCCCGAACCGATTGTCGCACACATCATAACGGCTGTGTGGCAACCCTCAAGGTGCTTTTTTATATCATTGCCGAGTAAAATATCGTCAAACGGCTCTTTGCGTTCAACATAGAGAAATCTCGGCTCTGCTGTTTTCAATATTTCTTTTTCGCATTCATCCATCAGCACATCCATACGGTAATTAAGGCTGATTCCTGCACCGCCGAGGTAGCGTATAGCCTCTTTGCGGTTTAATCTGTCAAGTGTTATCATAAAAGACTTGACACCGCCTCCGTAATTTTTCTTGCAACATACGGGTTGTTCATTGTGTAGAGGTGGATACCGTCAACACCGTGTGCGATAAGGTCAACAATTTGGTCAACCGCATATGCAATACCTGCGTCACGCAAAGCCTCGGGTTTTGTATCGTACTTCTGCATAATCTTTGCAAATTTTGCAGGAAGGCTTGCACCGCACATTGAAACCATTCTTTCAATCTGACTTTTGCTTGTTACAGGCATAATACCTGCCTCAATCGGAACATTCACGCCTGCAATCTTCGCTCTTTCAAGAAAGCGGTAGTAAACCGAATTGTCAAAGAAAAGCTGTGAAATAAGGTGGCTTGCACCCGACTCAACCTTTTTGCGAAGGTTGTGAATGTCCTCAACTTCATCGGTTGCCTCGCTGTGAACCTCGGGATAGCAAGCACCCGCAAGGTCAAAATCGCCCTGTGATGAAATGTATTTGCACAAATCGCTTGCATATGTGAAATCTTTCTGCGGTTCAACACCCTCAACCCTGTCGCCACGGAGTGCAAGAATATTCTCAATGCCGTTCTCCTTAAAGAGTGCAAGGTTGCGGTCGATATCAGCCTTTGTGCTGTTGATACAAGTGAGATGGGCCACGGATTCAATGCCGAAATCTCTCTTGATTTTTGTTGCAATTTCGCAGGTACGGCTCTTTGAACCACTGCCGCCTGCGCTGTATGTTACGCTGATAAAGTCAGGCTTTAAAGCCGAAATTTCTTCAAGCTTGCCATAAACCGATTCGATCGGAGAAGTCTTTTTCGGTGGAAATACTTCAAAAGAAAAAACTGTTTTTTCGCTGTTAAATAAATTGCTGATTTTCATATATAAAACACCTCGGTAATGTTTTTGTTAAACTTGATTAATTATAACATAAATAAATTTGGCATACAATACTGATTTGGTGGGTTTTGTTGTTTTGAGCTATCATTTTTTGAGGTGTTTTGATATAAATTAAAGTTATGACAAAGAGTTTTGTTATATGTAGCGACAAACCGTGTTCTCCCGCTTAATGAATTATTCGGTTCAATATAATATGTTTTGATTTTACGAAATTTATGTATTCGACTTTCATATAAACAAAACGGTCGGGTGACAATGTTTTGCGCTTTGCAAAACAGCCACTCGACCTTACTTATTCACTATTCACTTTTCACTATTACTTTAAGCTTTGCTTACAGTTGTAAAATCAACTTTGCGACGCCAAAATAGATAAGCAATGACAGCGAGTCGCAGACTGTTGAAATGAGCGGATTCGCCATAACAGCAGGGTCAAAACCGACCTTGCTTGCCAAAAGAGGCAAACTACTGCCGACAAGCTTTGCCATAATGATTGTGCCGACAAGTGTAAGTGATATTACGAGGGCAATCATAAACGCGTTTTCCTGACCGTTAAGGTCGAACAAAAGCAGTTTTACAAAGTTTGCCGCTGCAAGTGTAACACCGCAGAGGATTGACACTCTAAATTCTTTCCACAGCACAAGAAAAATGCTCTTGAACTGGATTTCTCCAAGTGACAACGCACGGATTACAGAAACCGATGCCTGAGAACCTGCGTTACCGCCGGAACCGGTAATCATCGGGATAAACGATGAGAGAATAAGCACATTTGCAAGTACAGCCTCAAATGACGAGATAATCGCACTTGTAAAGGTTGCCGAAAGCATAAGTATGAGCAGCCACGGCGCTCTCTTTTTGTACAAGCCGAAAACGCTTGTTTTCATATACGGTTTGTCAGACGGCAATACGGCTGCCATCTTTTCGATATCTTCGGTAGCCTCTTCCTGAATGACATCAATAGCGTCGTCGATTGTTACGATACCTACAAGTCGATTTTCGTTATCAACAACGGG
>CACXYD010000108.1 GCA_902771755.1 uncultured Ruminococcus sp.
GAACCGGTACGGTATCGCTACCGGCGGATTTTGAGTCCGCTACGTCTGCCAATTCCATCACACCGGCAAATGCAATATATATTATACAATACAAATCGGGAAAAATCAAGTTATATTTTTAAATTTTTTCATCTTATAAAATTAATACGGCAATCGGCAAAATTGTTTTTATTCTTTATTCCCATTTTTCTTTTATGTATATATAAAGAAAGAAAATTTTGATAAAATAGAAAAAATTGTAGAAAGCTGTGTTATTTATGTTTGACAAAAATTTGATTGATTTATCGGTTATGTCAACCGATCAGATTGACAAAATTATCAGAAAAGCTAAAAAGATTATGCAGAGTCCTGCTGACTATCGACACGCTTGTGACGGCAAGATTTTGGCTACTTTATTTTATGAGCCGAGTACAAGAACACAGATGTCATTCCAGACTGCTATGCTTAAACTCGGCGGAAGAACTATCGGTTTTGACAACCCGATGAATTCATCTGTTGCAAAAGGCGAAAGCCTTAAAGATACAATCACAATCGTAGGCGAATATGCCGACATTATTGCAATGCGTCATCCTGTTGAGGGTACTGCCGCTGCGGCATCTCTCTATGCAGGTGTTCCTGTTATCAACTGCGGTGACGGCGGTCACCTTCACCCCACTCAGACGCTTGCCGATATTATCACTCTCAGCTGTGAAAAAGGCAGACTTGATAACCTCAGAGTAGGTGTATGCGGTGACCTTCTCAACGGCAGAACAGTTCATTCGCTTATCAAGACACTTGCAAAATATCCGAACAACAGCTTTGTGCTTATCTCAACAAAGGAACTCAGCGTTCCGCTTTATGTTATTGACATTCTTGAAAAGAACGGCTGTAAGTACGAAATTTCTCATAGCCTTGCAGATGCGATTACAGACCTTGATGTTCTGTACATGACAAGAATTCAGCGTGAGAGATTTGCAAGTGAAGAAGATTATCAGGCACAGAAAAATGTTTTTGTTCTTGACAAGGAAAAGCTTGACAAAGCAAGAGAAGATATGATTATTCTTCACCCGTTGCCACGAGTTAACGAAATCACAGTAGAAATTGATGACGATCCGAGAGCGTTGTATTTCAAACAGGCTCAATACGGTATGTACGGCAGAATGGCTCTTATTCTTCTGCTTTTGCAGGACGATGAGTTCTTTGTTGAAAACAGACCGTTTGTTGTGTCAAGTCATCATTGCAACAATCCGAAATGTATAACACAGCAGGAACCCTATCTTCCAAACCTCAGCTATGAAAAGCTTGGTATGGTAATGTGCGGTTACTGCGACAAGAGAATGGACTGAGGTGTACCGAATGAGTGAACATAAAAAGAAGAAAAATCCGGCGGCTACCATGATGATAACCTCTCTCGCCTATATCGTACTCGGCATTGTAACGGTTATCTTTCCGCAAAAGGTGCTTGATGTTTTGTGCTATGCGCTTGGCGGTGCAATGACGGTTTACGGACTGTTCAACATAATTTCTTTCTTTGTTGACAGAGAAGGCGGAATGTACTTTGAGCTTGTAATCGGTGTTATTTCAACGGGTTTCGGTATATTTGCTCTGTTTTCGCCCACTTCAATTGCGGCGATAATCAATATTCCGATTGGTATTATCATTATTGTTGACAGTATTATGGACATGAAACATTCGCTCACGCTGAGATCACTCGGCATGAGAAAATGGTGGATTCCGTTTATCATAGCAATTGTAATGATTATGTTCAGCCTTACAACAATTTTCTTTACAAACATTTTTGGCGCATTGCTTATGATTGCACTTGGAATTGCACTTATTTATGAAGGTGTTTCGGGATTTTCACTTATTATTCTGCTCAGCCGTTATCACAAAGAATACGACCGCAATCAGAGAATGATTGATGCCGAGGCAACCGATGTAAACTGAATATGACTAAACCGTCCGCAGATTTTACGGACGGTTTTCTTTTTGGTTATAAAAATTCAATTAAAAGGCTGTCCGATAAACTGCAAAATGCATTGTATTTTACGCAGTTATCGGCATAGAATCTCAAGTCATGGGCATTGTGTATATAATCCTTTTGCTTGTGAAGTTCAAGTTGAATTTCAACAGGCAGGGACACAAAATATTTTCGTGAACTTGAGCTGTGTCTTATAAGTTCATCTAAAGAAACATACTGCAAAATCATCACCGTAGTTATGATTTGCAGTATGTTTTTGTTTTATACGGTAATGTATGAGCCGAGGTGGATACTGCAAAGAATACATTCTTTGACGGCGAGTTCTTCGGACTGCTCCATTGCCGATTTGTACAAGTCAAGTTGCTTTTTGTAAAGGCCTGCAAGCTTTGTTATATCCTTTACCCTATCGGTTTTGTAATCAACAATAACAAGCTGTCCGTCCTCAACAAACGCAAGGTCAACCGCACCCTGAATTATTACTGTTGCATCGGTTTCTACATTTTTATATTCATCAAACACTACCGACGGTTTAAGCCTTGCGGTAAAGCGTTTTTCACGCATTACAACAGGTGATGCAATTATGCGGTCAATAAGTTTGGTTGAAAGAAATTCGCCGAGTGTTTTTCTGTCAATCATATCAAGTTGTTCCTGTGTAAGCTTTCCGTCATTTAAAAGACGGTCAAGTTCAGCGTCAAGATTTGCTCTTGCCTGTTCAAAATTGCAGTATTGCAAGAACTTGTGGTGAGCAGTACCCCTTGCAACAGGAGCGGAATTTTGTTCAGCTATGAATGACGGCTTTGAAAGAATCTTTTCAAAATAATCGCCGTTCTGACTGTGTGCAATATCAGACGCACTGACCTTTTGCGGAAGTGTAAGAATATCCTTGTTCCTGTATTTGAAATCAAGATTCTTTTTCAAAAGTTCTGCATAGTCAAAAGTATCATCGGATACATCGGCAACCTGCAACAGATTTGTCGAGGTTATATCATCCTCAAAGACATTATCCTTCTCTGTCGTTTTTTTATCCACAATAATCTGCAATTTCCAATCGGATTCTCCGTTGTGGGGAATTACCTTTGAACCCGACATGATATCGTTACGCAGATTATTGAGTGACGGATGAACCAACGCACAAAGGCAGAGCCAGTCGCAATAGCTTTGACAGCTTGTAACGGTATATGGTTCAATTATACTTTCGAAAACAAGCTTTGAATACAGCTTTTCAAGATAATCACTACACTTCTTTACTGCACCAACACAGATAAGCTTTTCCTTTGCTCTTGTGAGCGCAACATAAAGCACACGCATTTCCTCGGCAATAAGGTTTTCTTCAATTTTAAGCCCTGTTGCAAGGCGTGGGAATGTGTTATAGACAACACCTTCGCTCTGAATCTTGATACCGAGTCCTGCCTTGCTATCAAGAAGAATATCGTTTCTCAGATCGGTTTTATTGAATTGGTGGGTTATGTCGGCAATAAAACAAACGGGGAATTCAAGTCCTTTTGAAGCGTGGATACTGAGAACCCTCACGGCATTTGTAGTATCGCCCTCATTTTGTGACGATGCGTCAAGATTTGTCTTGTTGGCAATAAGCTTGTCGGTATATGAGATAAAATCGGAAAGCGTTTTATAGCCGTTGCTCTCAAAACTTCTTGCATATTCACGCAACAGTTCAAGGTTTTTAAGTGCCGAGTCATTACCGCTGACTGCAAGTGAAATTGACATAAAGCCTGTGAGTTCACACGCTTTTGAAATGAGATTGTCAACAGAATTTGTACAAGCGTAATCACGCAGAATTTTAAGTTCATCAAGAAATTTTCTTGCCTTATCGCTTGTTTTTGCATATTTGCAAACGGAAGAATAAAGCGAAGATTTTCTGCTGTCACAACGCATTTCGGCAAGTTCATCGGGAGTGAACGCATACATGGGACTGCACAGAACCGATAAAAGAGGAATATCAATTCCCGGATTGTCGATTACACGCAGAAGATTGAGCATAATTTTGATTTCGGTTGCATCAAAAAAGCTTGACTTATTCTCGCTGTATGCAGGGATACCGCTGTTGATGAGCGTGTTGACATAGGTCATTGCCTTCCCGCTGGGACTGCGAAGAATGATTGCAAAGTCACCGTAGCGAGCCTCCCGCATTATATCCCCGTCTTTAACTTTAAATCCCGAATTAATCATATTGTGGATTTTATCTGCTATGTACTTTGCCTCGATTTCTTCTTTTTCAAGTTCGGAATTTTCGGTTTCAAGCAATGAAATTTCAAAATTGCAATCATCGGATTTTGGAAACTCAGCACCGTTTACAAGCCTTTCATCGGCATTGTATTCCATTTTTGCCGACTCCTCAGTCATCAGTCTTTCAAATATAAAGTTGACCGCATCACACACTTCAAAGCGGCTACGAAAATTCCTGTCAAGAATTATAGTTGCAGGATATTCGGGATTTTCTTCATTGAATCGCTTGTATTCATTTTTGCGTTCAATGAAGATTTCGGGCTTTGCCTGACGGAATCCGTAAATACTCTGCTTTACATCGCCAACCACAAATAGATTACTTTCGTCCTTGCTTACCGACTTGAAGATAAGGTCTTGAACATCGTTTACATCCTGAAATTCATCAACCATAACGGCATCGAATCTGTTGGAAATTTCCTCTGCCTGAACGGTTTTGGTGTAGC
Source organism: uncultured Ruminococcus sp. (assembly GCA_902771755.1). Lineage (GTDB taxonomy): Bacteria > Bacillota > Clostridia > Oscillospirales > Acutalibacteraceae > Ruminococcoides. The sequence goes on from CACXYD010000108.1 coordinate 4,648, forward strand.
TGTTTTTATCATCGGGTTTTGCAAGAAGTTTTACCGTGAGTGATTCAATATCGGCAAATGAAAGAATATTTTTCTTTGCCTTGAGTTCTGAAAGCTTTTTGTCATATGCACGAACAAGGGTGAACAATGCGGATATAAACTCGTAAAGCTGAGTTAATTCTTTTCTTATACTTTCTTCTTTTATTGCAAACAGCGATTGAAGTTTCTTTACGGTTTCTTTTACCTCATCACGGTTTGATGAAACGAAAATTTTGATAGGATTATCTTTATAACCTCTTGGAACCGTCATTCTGCCCGGTTCAAATGAATGTACCGCCCTTACAATTTCATTCCAAGATGAATCTGCAAATTTTTTCTGAACAAGAGAAAAATATGCTTTGTCACTTTCAAGCAACGGCGAGAGTTTTTCATAGAGTAAGCAATCTTCCGAGAGCAGTTTCAATGAATTTTCCGTCAGATTGATTGCGTGGAGTACGGCACTTTGAACATAGTCGATTATAATTTGTCCCCACACAGTTTCACTGATTTCCGTTTTTAAATAGTCCGCAAGGACATTATCAAGCCATTTATCGGGGAACGGCTGAGTCGTAAGAAACTCAGATATTTTAAGAACTGTTTCACGCAGTTTTCGGTCACCTTGTTTTCCTGTAAAGACATCAAGAAGGTAAAAAAATCCTTTATCCTCTTTGTCGTAAAAATATTCAAAAACTGCGTCAAGTGCCTCTTGTCTGAGAATTTCAAGTTCACCTTCATCGGCAATACGAAAATCTCTTGCAATATCAAGCGAATGAAAATATTCACGGACGATATCACCGCAAAAGCTGTCAATTGTAGATATGTTTGCGCTGTACAAAAGCTGTCGCTGTGCAAGCAGATGAGCGTTGTAAGGATCATTTTCAAGGAGTTTGTTGACTGCCGCCTGTATTCTTTCACGCATTTCGGCGGCAGCCGCTCTTGTGAATGTTACGATAAGGAGGCGGTCAACATCAAGCGGATTTTTCTCTCGTGTAATAAGCTTTATTACTCGCTCTACAAGCACGGCAGTTTTGCCCGAACCTGCGGCAGCTGATACAAGCACAGAACCGTCTGTTGCATAGATTGCATTTTTCTGTTGCGGAGTCCAATTTCTTGACATTACTTTTCCTCCTTTCCGTTAATTTCGTTTGTAATTTCTTCGATAACAGTCTTGTTATCGACAGAAAAACAATTTATCGGGTTGCTCTGTCTGTAAGCGCATACGCTGTCATAGGGGCAATATTCGCATGAATCGTGGCCGCCTTTAAGCGGTTTTGCCTCAATATTTCCGCTATAGATATTTTTGCCCATTTCAGCGATGAGCATATCAACCTTTTTAAAAATTTTACCGAATTCCGAAAGTGTTGCAAGGCTTGTTGCCGAAACAGGTTCGCCTGCTTTGATTTTTACAGGAATGTATGTTGCGGAATCGGTCTTATCCATTCCGTGAATAATCTCGGTATCTTTGAGCAAAAGTCCGTTCATTTTAAGCTTTTTATTAAGTTCATCGGGAAGTTTGTCTATTGATTTCAAACTGTCTGCCGAAATCAGCGGAACAGTTGTTCAATTGAATGAAGATATAAAAGCATCTGTAGATTGATTCCGTAGAGAATGTCCGAGAGTTTGAACTGCTTTGTACCTGTTTTATAGTCGATTACACGCAGATAAGTTATGTTGTTTCTCTCCATAATATCAACTCGGTCAACACTTCCGCATACTGCAATTTTGTGTCCGTCAGGAAGTGCGATTGTATAGGACGGAATGTCCTCGCCTATTTTAAGTTCACAATCGGCAACAAAAAATTCGCTTTGAGAAAGCTCGTTTATTATGTGTTTAACAAGGCGAACTATATTTTCAAGAATAAGTTTAAGACGGTATATATACGAATTTTGTTTTGTTTGCACCTCTCCAAAATTTGCAATAGCGTATTCCGAAATATATGTACTAAAAATTTTCATAAGCTCATCTTTATTCATCACGGAATACTGTTCCTTTGAATACTCTCTCAAAAAGCGTTCAAGCATATAATGAACAAGCGTTCCGTACTGCATGGGGTTAATCTCGGCTTTGAGCCTTTCACGAACATTCAAGCCGTAGTTGCAGAAATAGGAAAATCTGCAAAGATTGAATTTTTCAAGCTGTGACGCTGAGATATTGAGGTTTTCGCCAAAAAGTTTTTCGGCATTTTTCTTGTCAAATATCTTAAACGGAACTTTGTCCTTTGCATTTATGAGTGAATCAAGCTTTGCACAATATTCCGGATTTTCCGAAAAAACTTTGAGCAGAGAGTCGGAAACTTTTTTGCCTTTGCCAATCATTTCTGCAACTGTATCAAAAGCAGGACGGAGTGCGTACATACTCTCTTTTTTACCGTTAAAATCGAACTTGTCGTATGCAATAATATTTTTGAATACCTTTTTGCATTGGAGAACGATTTCGGACGGCTGATAGGTTGTTCCCGTTATATCGGACGAATAAAAGGACACGGACAGATACTTGCTTGCAGAGGTCATACAGGAATATGCCATAAATGTTTCAAGGTTATTGAGTGCGGCAAAATCGTCACCGAGTTCAATTTCGTTCATTGCAAGCATTTTTAACTCAAACGGTGAGAATATTCCCGAAGTGTGCGGTATTGCAGGGAAAATTCCGTCAACACAACCAATGAGGAA
>CACXYD010000109.1:0-6172 GCA_902771755.1 uncultured Ruminococcus sp.
AAACGGCCAACGTTGCGCATAAAGCCGTTAAGCCATGTAAATTCACTTTCAAATGTTTCTCTGAACATCTGTGAATCATATGTTAAATTCATAATATCCCCCTGTCCTATTATGTATGTGTGTACATTATTTTATACACACATATGTGTGTTGCTTGTATGTTGTTTTATCGGCAGATTATTTGCCGTATTTGCCTACGATAATACTTGAGTTCTGACCGCCGAATCCGAATGCGTTTGACATGGCAAAGTTGATTTCGGCTTTTTTTGCAGTATTTGCAACAAAGTCAATGCCGGCACATTCGGGATCAACCTCGTTGAGATTGATTGTAGGCGGAACTGTGCCTGTTTCAATAGCCTTGACACAGGTAATTGTTTCTGTAATACCGCCTGCGCCCATCATATGACCTGTTGCACCCTTTGTTGAGCTTACATAGGGGAGAGTGTTGCCGAAAACCCTCTTGATTGAAGATGTTTCAACTGTGTCACCCTTGTTTGTTGCAGTACCGTGAGCATTGATGTATCCGATGTCGGAAGGATTGATTCCTGCCTCTGCAATAGCCTGTTTCATACAAGCGATTGCACCTCGTCCTTCGGGATGCGGAGCAGTTACATGGTAAGCGTCATCTGTGTTGCCACAACCTCTGATTTCTGCATAAATCTTTGCACCTCTTGCAAGAGCATGTTCCTCTGTTTCGAGAACAAGCGCACCGCCGCCTTCGCCCATTACAAAACCGTCACGGGTAACATCAAACGGACGGCTTGCTGTGCTTGGAGAGTCGTTTCTTCTTGAAAGCGCCTTTGCGTTGGCAAGTGAGTAAATTACGAGGGGACAGAGAACTGACTCTGCACCTACTGCGAGCATAACATCAGCCTTGCCGCTCTGCATACACATACAAGCTGTGTTGATTGCGTCACCGCCTGATGAGCAAGCTGTGCTTACCGTAAAGCTCGGTCCCTGAATGTTGTAGTCGATTGCGATATTTGCAGCGGCAATGTTGCCGAGAATTTTAGGAATAAAACGAGGTCCTACCTTTTTGTGAGATGCGGCTGTGAGTGCCTCCTGAGTGTATGCGATTGTTGCGATACCTGCCATTGCAGTACCCATAACAATACCTGTTCTTTCGGGTTCAATTTTGATGCCGCTCTGCTTCATTGCCTCTTCAGCCGCAATGTAAGCGTACTGCATAAACGGGTCTGTCTTTCTGATTAAGTCTTTTGGAAGATAGTCGGACGGATTATAGTCCTTTACTTCGCCGGCAATCTGAACAGCAAGTTCAGACGGATCAAAAGTTTTGATTGTGTCAATACCCGACACACCTGCTGTGATGTTATTCCAGAAGTTTTCAACGCCGATTCCTACAGGTGTTACCGCACCCATACCGGTTACAACTATTTTCTTCATTCGTTAAGCTCCTTGTTTAATTTGTTTCAAAATAGGTTATTTACATTTTGTATATTATTATGCTATACTTGAATTGTACCAAATATGAAAAAATTATTCAATACTGTTGATTATGCAAAAATGGCGATTTGACAGCCTCAAATCTTCAGTTCTGCATAATATTGGAAATAATCCGACAGACTATTGCAGAAAATTATAAAAACGGAGGTTATTATGGATATAAATCAGCTCAATTGCTTTATAACTGTGGCTCAAACCCTCAACTTTTCCGAGGCGGCAAGGCGGAACTATGTTTCTCAGTCAACCGTCAGCAGGTATGTAAGCGACCTTGAAAAAGAGTTCGGAGTTCAGCTTTTTACACGCTCACACCGTGATGTTATCATTACAAGCGAAGGTAAGGCACTTTTGCCTTATGCGATTGAAATTGTTGAAACTTTAAAGAAAGCGAAAACCGTTATCAAGCAGATGCACGACGGAGGTCAGGGCAAAATCACACTCGGCTGTGATGTAACCTCGCTTTCATTCCCGACAAAATGTATTGCTGACTTTGCGGAGAAATATCCGGGAATTACGATTGATGTCCGTCAGCTTGACGAGGCTGACCGCACTCTTGCAATTACAGGCGGAGAGTATGATTTTTGCTTTATGCCGAGAGATATGATTCCCGAAAGTTCAGGAATTGAATCAATCGTTACTCACAACGAAACTTTGTCGGTTGTAACAGCGAAAAATTCAAAATTCAGTGGAAGAAAGAGCGTAAAACTTTCCGAACTTGCAGATGAAAGCATTCTTGTGCTTTCTGAGTCGGTTGCACCGATTGTGTATATGGAAATTATGGACTTGTTCCGCACATTCCATATAACCCCGAAAATTGAAAATTCATTTGACGACCTTGTTTCAATATATGTGTCGTCGTCTTCCGGAATCGGTGTGTCTGTCATACCAACCTCGGTTGCCGCATATACATCTAATGAATGCACCGATTCGTACCTTATTGATGATGCGGACACAAGCATATCCTATGTTATGGCGTGGGGGAAGGATATTTCAAACCCTGCCGCAAAGCTTTTTATGGAAGCTGTGAAGAAATATGCCAAGGGTGAGGACAACATTTACGGCTTATAATTGAGCATATGTGTGTTAAATTCCGATAAAGAATTATAGTGAAAATTTCACAAAATAAACACACATTATTTTCAAAAAAGGTATTTACTTTATAAATCTTCGGTGTTATAATTACGGTAGTCAAGGAGAAGTTGACAAAATATCCTTTCAGGAGGCAATTATAATGTACAGATTTACTTTACCGAGAGACCTCTATCATGGTGAGGAGGCTCTCTCAAGTCTTAAAAATTTATCCGGCAAAAAGGCTGTTGTAGTTGTCGGCGGCGGTTCAATGAAGCGTTTCGGTTTTCTTGACAAGGCTGTTGACTATCTTAAAGAAGCAGGTATGGAGGTTAAGCTTATCGAGGGCGTAGAGCCTGATCCATCTGTTGAAACAGTTATGAAGGGCGCCGCTGTTATGCGTGAATTTGAACCCGACTGGATTGTTGCAATGGGAGGCGGTTCTCCGATTGATGCCGCAAAGGCTATGTGGGTATTCTATGAGTATCCCAACACAACTTTTGAGGAAATTATTACTCCGTTCAGTTTCCCGACACTTCGTACAAAGGCTAAGTTCTGTGCTATCCCGTCAACATCGGGTACTGCAACAGAAGTTACTGCTTTCTCAGTTATCACAGACTATGCAAAGGGTATCAAATATCCGCTTGCTGACTTCAATATCACACCTGATGTTGCTATCGTTGATCCTGCACTTGCTGAAACAATGCCGGCTAAACTTACTGCTCACACAGGTATGGACGCTATGACTCACGCAATTGAGGCTTATGTTTCAACTCTCAACTGTGAGTACACAGATCCGCTTGCACTCCATGCAATCGAGCTTATTCATGACAACCTCAAGAAGTCTTATGACGGTGACATGGCTTGCCGTGACAAGATGCATGATGCACAGTGTCTTGCAGGTATGGCATTCTCAAATGCTCTGCTCGGCATCGTTCACTCAATGGCTCACAAGACAGGTGCGGCTTTCACAGGCGGTCACATTATTCACGGCTGTGCAAACGCAATGTATCTTCCTAAGGTTATCAAGTATAACTCAAAAGATCCTGTTGCAGCTGAGCGTTATGCTAAGATTGCTAAGTTCATCAACCTCAAGGGCGAAACAACAGAAGAACTTGTTGACGCACTCATCGCTGAACTCCGTTCTATGAACGATCAGCTCAACATCCCACAGGGCATTAAGAACTATGGTCCCGGCGGTGTTAAGGCTGACGAAAGCATTATTGACGAGAAAGAATTCCTCGAAAAGCTCCCCGAAGTTGCAAAGAACGCAATTGCCGATGCCTGCACAGGTTCTAACCCACGCCAGCCAAGTCAGGAAGAAATGGAAAAACTCCTCAAGGCTTGCTACTACGATACAGAAATCGACTTCTGATTTGTTTGAAAACTCATTTGTACTTACTACAGCTCCCTGTTTTCGGGGAGCTGTTTTTTAATAAAAATCATATGGACAATATTGTTCTGTTGTGCTAAAATTGACTTGAAATTGATGAATTTGGTGATATAAAATGAAAATTGCAGTAATAAACGGTCAGAATCACAAAGGCTCAACCTATCACATAGGCAGACAGGTTGCCGAGAAAATCGGAGGAGAGATTACGGAATTCTTTTTGCCGAAAGATTTTGGCAATTTTTGCGTAGGCTGTACGCAATGCATTCTGAAATCCGAAACACTTTGTCCGCATTATGAGCGACTGAAGAAAATTACCGAGGCTATGGACGAGGCAGATGTGCTAATCTTCACAACGCCCGTGTATGTCTACCATTGCACAGGTTCGATGAAGGCATTTCTCGACCATTACGGCTACCGTTGGATGGTTCACCGTCCCGAACAGAAAATGTTCGCCAAACAGGCGGTTGTAATATCAACAGCCGCAGGTTCGGGAACAAAATCTGCCAACAAGGATATTGCCGACAGTATGTTCTTCTGGGGTGTTCCTAAAACATACCGTTACGGTGTAAATGTCCGAGCAATGAATTATTCAAGAATCACCGATGAACTCAAAAAGAAAATTGACAAAAAGACCACCTCAATTGCCAATAAGGTAAAGAAAAATCACGGCAAAGTCAAGGCAGGTTTAAAAACTAAGGGATTTTTCTATATTATGAAAATGATTCAGAAAAACGGCTGGAACGATACCGATAAAAATTACTGGGCAGAACGAGGTTGGAACGGTAAAAACAGACCGTGGAAAAATACATAAGGAGATGTTTTAAATGGCAAAAAATACTGAAATCAGCTTGAGAAACAAGGTTATTTATTCGGTTTATGTCCGTAACCACACAAATGACGGCACATTTAATGCCGTTGCAGACGACCTTGACCGAATAAAATCACTCGGCACGGACATTATTTGGTTTATGCCGATTCATCCGATTGGTGTTAAGAATAAAAAAGGCTCTCTCGGCTGTCCTTATGCAAACAAGGACTATCGCACAACAAATCCCGAATACGGCACAATGGACGATTTCAAGAGCCTTGTTGAAAAAATTCACGCAAAGGGCATGAAGTGCATCATTGATGTTGTTTATAACCACACTTCGCCCGACTCAAATCTGTCTGTTGAACACCCCGAGTTCTTCTACAAAAAACCTGACGGCAATTTCGGCAACAAAGTCGGCGATTGGAGCGATATAATCGACCTTGATTATTCTAACAAGGAATTATGGCAGTATCAGATTGATTCACTCGTTATGTGGGCAAAAATTGTTGACGGCTTCCGTTGTGATGTTGCATCATTCGTTCCCGTTGAATTTTGGAAACAGGCGAGAGAAGCCGTTTCAAAGGTAAACCCCGACTGCATTTGGCTTGCCGAAAGCGTTCACAGCTCATTCAATGTGTTCTCTCGCAAGAGCGGAATTTATGTTGCAAGCGACTATGAACTTTTTGACGCTTTTGATATGGAATATGACTACGATATCCGTGAGGTTTTCGACAAATATCTAAAGGGCGAAACCACACTTTCAAATTATATGGATATGTTCAATTATCAGGAGGCAATTTATCCGCAGAATTACGACAAAATGCGTTGTCTTGAAAATCACGATCAGCCACGAATTTGCCATTATGTAAAGAACAAGAGTGACCTTGAAAATTACACAGCTTTTCTGTATTTCTTAAAGGGTTCAACTCTCCTCTATGCAGGTCAGGAGTTCGGTTGTGACGAAACACCGAGCCTTTTTGACAAAGATGTTTTCCCACGCAACACGGGCATTGATTTAAGCGAACTTCTTGCAAAGCTTGACACAATCAAGAAAACCGTTCTTGATGATGACGATTATTTCAAGGCTGATGCGGACGATGAAAACGATATTGCAATTCTTGAGCGTGATAACAACAAGAGCAAAAAAGTCGGCATTTTCAGCCTTAAATCAAAGTCAGCAGATGTAAAAATTGACCTCCCCGACGGCGATTACAAGAACGAAATCAGCGGTGAAACAGTTACAGTTTCAAACGGAAAAGTTCATTGCAACGGCAAAGCAATAATTATCCGCAAGTAAAATAAAATTCTATATAAAAATAATAACAACCTCCCTGCAAAGCATTTGGAGTGTCCCCTGTCAAGTGGACAGATGAAATAACAAAAATATATAGTTGAAAGATTCCACCTACCAGTTGGTATGGTGGAATCTTTTTATGCGA
>CACXYD010000109.1:6188-7486 GCA_902771755.1 uncultured Ruminococcus sp.
TTCAATAGCTTTTTTCAATTCTTCTTGTGAAGTGAATTTTTTAAGATAGTACATTTCGGATTTTAAAATTCCCCAATATCCCTCCATAGGACCATTGTCAATACATCTCCCAACTCTGGACATGCTTTGTCGCATGCCGGCTTCTATGAGTTTGTTGTGAAAAATCTTGTTTGTGTACTGAAATCCTCTGTCGCTGTGAAATAGCGGATGTGCTGTTGGATTGTTTTCCACCGCCTCATCAAGTGTATCAAATACAAGCTGATTGTTGTTGCTTGTTCCGATTTTGTATGAAACTATTCTTCGGTCATATATATCAAGTATTGCACTTAAATACAGTTTCTTCGTATTTTCACCAACTTGGTACTTGAATTCGGTTACATCTGTAAGCCATTTTTCATTAGGTGCGTCAGCATAGAACTGTCTGTTTAATATGTTTTCTGCTGTTACTTCCGGTGTGGATTTGATGTAATTGTATTTTTTCTTTCTGCACACGGACTTAATATGAAGTATCTGCATAAGTCTGCGGATACGCTTTTTGTTGTAATTGACCTTATGAATTCTGTTAACCGTTATTGTCATCTGACGGTAACCTAATATTCCATTCTGTTCTTCGTACAATTCCTTTATCCACTCAATTAACTGCTCGTTAATTTGCTGACTTTTGCTCGGTTTTCGTTTTAACCATTTGTAGTAGGCACTACGACAGATATGTAACCTCTTGCACAGCTTTTCTATGGGGTATCCTTCTGTTTTGTTGAGATACTGTATAGCCATATATGAATCTCCATTTCTTACACCGCTTACCAATCGCCTCCTCTCAATTCCCTCAATTTTTTTAAAAGAGCTATCTCCATTTCCTGATCTTTGATTTTTGCCTGTAATATCCTGTTTTCCTGACGAAGCCTTTCTTCATTTGTAAGCTCGTTTTCAAGCTTTGCTTTACCTCGACGATCGGTTAAACCATCTACTCCATTTTCTTCATACTTTCTCACCCAAGAATAGATTTGTTGATAACTTACCCTGTAGGTTTCTACTGTTAATCCATAATCTTTTCCATGCTCTATACAGAATGCTACTATCTCTGCTCGTTCTTCCTGTGTAGTTTTTCTTCCTTTGGTCATATAAATTTCTCCTTTTGCAAGGCTTCCTTCCTTAGAAACTTTATCACCATTATACCACTTTATCCAGTTTTGTAGTTGCTGATGTCCTAAAACACCAAACTTTTTGCAGATTTGAACCTGAGTTCCTTCTCCCGCAAGATAGGATTTTACAGCCGCTATCTTTAGTTCGTTACTGTA
>CACXYD010000110.1:0-2415 GCA_902771755.1 uncultured Ruminococcus sp.
CCGTATATATCGCTGAATACCCCCTCGACTGCGTTGCAGAGGGTACAGGAAAGATACTCGAAAACATAAACGACTATCAGGACGCTCTTACCGAAAACGTCAAGTACTATTAAGGAGGAGCAAATGCGTGAATTCCTGAAAAGCACAAGATTTAAGGTCCTGATGTCCTTTCTCGCTTTTCTCGTGGGCATAATGATATACGCCGTCACAAAGGGCGGCTACTCGGTGTCGGGCGTTTCGTTCATCAACACCCTTACCAAACCCGTGAGAAAGGTCTCCAACGGTATCAGTATGCGTTTTGAGCGCGGACTGGATAAATTCCGCAACGCTGACGAATACTATGAGGAGAACCAGCAGCTGAAATCCCAGCTCGGCGAGATGAACAAGAAGCTGACCAACTACGATGCTCTCGTTGCCGAAAACGAGGAGCTGAAAAAATTTGTCAGCATAAAGGAAGAACACTCGGACTACGTTCTCTCAGTTCCCTGCGATGTTATGGGCTTCGTCACAAACGATCCATTCCATTCCTTCACTATCGACAAGGGCTCCGAGGACGGTATCCTCCCGAACTGTCCCGTCGTTACGGCAGAGGGACTCGTGGGCATAACCATAGAAGTCTCAAAGCACGTCTCTACGGTAAGGACTATCCTCTCCCCCGACCTCTCCATAGCGGCTGTATGCTCGTCATCGAACGCTGACTCCGGTATCATCGAGGGCGGAGTAGTTCCGGCAGAGGAAAATATGACTCAGCTCATACACGTCAGCCCCTCCCACAAGCTCAAGAGCGGCGACCTTATGATAACCTCGGGTACGAGCGGTATGTTCCCCAAGGACTACCCCATAGGCACTGTCGAAAGCATAGGCTATGACTCAAACGGTCTCTCCGTGACTGCAAGGATCAAGCCCTGTACCGACATAACCCGTCTTACCTCCGTTATCGTCATCACCGACTTCAGCGGCAAAAGGGAGGATAAGAAATGAGACTCAGAACTACCCGCGAACAGCGGATACTCCGCATAAAGGTCATTCTTCGCTGGTTTCTGTATTACGTTCTGATATTCCTCAGCTTTGTATTTATGACCTCGGGAACATGGCTGAAGCCTCTTCTGCTCATACCTATCCCGATATTCATATCTATCGACAACGACCAGTACGGCTCGGTATTCACCGGAGCGCTGTGCGGTTTTCTCATCGACATAAGCTGCGGCAAGCTCTTCGGCTACAACGCTGTGCTGCTGACGATATTCTGCATAGCGACCTCTGTGCTCTTTGAGCTTTACCTGAAAAACAAGTTCTTCAACTTCCTCCTCATCTCTGCGGCAGCAGCCTTCATACAGTGCTGGCTGGACTACAAGTTCTACTACGAGATGTGGGAATACGAGGACGTAGGCAGGGTATTCCGGAGAGTCTCACTGAGAGTATGGCTGTATACCGTTATCTCATCGGCAGGTTTAAGGTCAATTCTTTCACTTCTCAAAGTTATGAACACAAAGGGCGATATGAAAATTATCAATGTCAGCGAAAAGGTTATGTCCGTTTTTGAGGTGACAAGCTTTACGGATATTCTTGACATCAGTCAGAAATAATGCGTTGGAGGATTTTATGTCCGAAAAATTTTCAATTAAACTAACTTCAAATCTTGATGATTTTGAAAATGTTCAGCAGTTTGTGCTTGAAAAGCTGTCCGATTGCGACTGCTCTCAGAAAATTCTAATGCAGATTGAAATTATGATTGAAGAAATTTTCGTCAATATTTCAAAGTACGGCTACTCTCCCGATGAGGGCGAAATCACCGTTCAATGCGGAATTGAAAAAACTGCCGTTGAAATTACCTTTACCGACTTCGGCAAAAAGTTCAATCCTCTTGCAAAGGACGATGCCGACACAACCCTTTCCGCAGAGGAAAGACCTGTGGGCGGACTCGGAATTTTTATGACAAAAAAGTTTGCCGATAATCTCGACTACAAATATGAGGACGGCAAAAATATTCTCACAATCAGAAAGAACTTCGGGTAGGTAACGGCTTATGAAAATGAAAGAAATAGCCCACAAACTCATGGGAAATGAAAGCAGTAAAAAGATTTTTGAAAAGAACACCAGGCAGTCTAATATTTTCATCTCAAAAATGATGCTCGTGTTTGCCGTTGCGGTTGTTGCAAATACGGTTGTCAGCCTTGTGCTTAACGGCGATTTGATTTATTCAAATGATGTCAGGGCGATATTTGTTTACGATGCAATAACAATTCTTTTGCTTGTTGTTTCGGCATTGACCGCCCTTGTAAAAAAAGGCGAGGGTGCATATCTTCCGTATGTGCTTATGTTTTCGCTGACGATTTCGGCATACCTTGTAAACCAGAGAATGGTAAGCGGCGCAAGCATAGTTTTTATCTTTCCGATTATCATTTGTTTTTCTTT
>CACXYD010000110.1:2456-8481 GCA_902771755.1 uncultured Ruminococcus sp.
TTTCGCTGATTTCTCTTGTTATTTCAATCGGCGAAACGGTTATGTACAACATTGAACAGTTCGGAAATGAGAACGGAATAGGCACTTTTCTCAAAAATATGGTAATTTCGTATCTTCCGACATTTGTGTCGATAATAGTCTGCGGACTTGCCTGTGTAATCATCTCAAAAAAGTGCCGTATGATGGTTGTTGAACAGGACGAAATTTCAACGAAAAATGCGGCAGTCCAAACGGAACTTAACCTTGCATCGGATATTCAGATGAATATGTTGCCGAACACTTTTCCCGCTTTTCCAAACAGAAAAGAATTTGAGATTTTTGCAAACATGATTCCCGCAAAAGAGGTTGGCGGTGACTTTTACGATTTTTATCTTAAAGATGACGACCACCTTGTTATGACTATTGCAGATGTCTCCGACAAAGGTGTTCCGGCGGCGTTGTTTATGTCGATGTCGAGAACGGTTTTAAAGCTGAACACAAAGAATTATAATTCTCCTAAAGAAATAATTGAAATGACCAATAATTAGCTTTGTGCGGAAAACAAGAACGAAATGTTCGTGACGGTTTGGTTTGCAATCTACGAAATCAGCACGGGCAAACTGCGTTGCGTTAATGCCGGTCACGAGTATCCCGTAATCTGTCGCAAAGACGGCAATTTTGAACTGTACAAGGACAAGCACAGCTTTGTTCTCGGCGGTATGGAAAATATGAAATTTGCAGAATATGAGCTTGACCTTTGCGAAGGCGACACGCTTTTTGTCTATACAGACGGTGTTGTTGAGGCCGAAAACAAATCGGGCGAAGATTTTACGGAAAAAAGAATGGTCGATACGCTCAACAGATACAAGGATTGCAACGAACAGCTCCTTGTGGAAAATATGAAAAAGTCGGTGCTTGATTTTACGGGCAATGCCGACAGATTTGACGATATTACAATGATGGCATTTAAGGTGAATTTTGTGCCGAACAACAAATAAATTTTCGGGTATGGTGATAAGATGAAGAAAATTGCAGTCGGTATTCTGGCTCATGTCGATTCGGGAAAAACTACGCTTTCAGAGGCGCTTATGTACTCCTCGGGCAACATAACAAAGCTTGGACGAGTTGACCACAGAGATTCTTTTCTCGACACATTTTCGCTTGAGCGTGACCGTGGAATTACAATCTTTTCAAAACAGGCGGTTATGAAGTACAACGATACGGAGTTTACTCTGCTTGACACACCCGGCCATGTCGATTTTTCGGCAGAGGCGGAGCGTACACTTCAGGTGCTTGACTACGCAATTCTTGTAATCAGCGGAACTGACGGTGTTCAAAGCCATACATGCACACTTTGGAAATTGCTCAAAAAGTACAATGTGCCGTGTTTTATCTTCGTCAACAAAATGGATCTTGACGGTGCGGACAAGCTTTCCGTTATGGCGCAACTGCGAACAGGACTTGACGAAAACTGCGTTGATTTCACCTATCCGAACTCCGACAGCTTTCGTGAAAGCGTTGCCGTGTGTGATGAAAAAATCCTTGAAAAATACTACGAAACCGATGCCGTTGAAAAATCTGACATAATAGGTGCGATTAAGGAACGCAAAATCTTTCCGTGTATGTTCGGTTCGGCGCTCAAACTTGACGGTGTAAAGGCATTTTTGAATCTGCTTGACGAATACACGGTTATGCCCTCTTACGGTGATGAATTCGGTGCAAAGGTTTATAAAATTGCAGAGGACAATCAGGGCAACCGCCTTACATTTATGAAAATCACGGGCGGAAGTCTTAAAGTGCGTGAAGTCATCCAAAGCGAAAAGAATACAAATGCCGAAAAGGTAAACAGAATAAGAATTTATTCGGGTGAAAAATTCACAGCTGTTGAGGAGGCTGTTGCAGGAACCGTTTGTGCGGTAACGGGAATAACCTTCACATCATCGGGTGACGGCTTGGGTGTTGAAAAAAATTCGGGAGTTCCCGTACTTGAACCCGTTCTGACATATAAAGTTGAGCTGGAGGACGGGGTAGATGCCCACACGGCTCTTACAAAGCTGAAAATGCTTGAAAACGAAGATCCACAGCTGAATGTTGTGTGGAACAGCAGACTCGGCGAAATCCACATCCGCCTTATGGGTGAAATTCAACTTGAGGTGCTGAGGTGCATAATAAAAGAGCGTTTCGGTATGAATGTATCGTTCAGCACGGGCAGTATTATCTATAAGGAAACAATCGAAAACACGGTTGAGGGTGTCGGACATTTTGAGCCGTTAAGACACTACGCAGAGGTTCATCTGCTTTTGAAACCTGCAAAGCGTGGCAGCGGAATTGCAATCAATTCCCGTTGCAAAGAGGACTTGCTCGACCGCAACTGGCAAAGGCTGATTCTCACTCACCTTTACGAAAAAACACATCTCGGTGTGCTGACAGGCTCGCCGATTACCGATATCGAAATCACGCTTGTTTCGGGAAAAGCTCACGCAAAGCATACCGAGGGCGGTGATTTCAGACAGGCAACCTACCGTGCCGTAAGGCAGGGTTTGCGCTCTGCAAAAAGCATTCTGCTCGAACCTGTTTATGATTTCACGCTTGAAGTGCCTAACGAAAATGTGGGACGGGCAATGTCAGACATTCAGCGTATGAGCGGTACTTTCAATTCTCCCGAATCCAAGGGCGAAAATTCCGTCCTCACGGGTACTGCGCCCGTGTCCGAAATGGGCAACTACACCAAAGAAGTTATGCAGTACACTCACGGCAAAGGCAGACTTTCGTGCAGTCTTAAAGGCTATGAGCCTTGCCACAACAGCGATGAGGTTATAGCACAAATCGGCTACGATTGCGATGCCGATGTTGACAATCCGTGCGGTTCTGTGTTCTGCTCTCACGGAGCAGGCTACAATGTGCCGTGGAATGAAGTCAGCGAACATATGCACCTGCCGAGTATTCTCGATGCTCCGAAAGACGATGAAATCGGCACAAACAGCGAAAACGCTTTTACAAAGTGCAAAACTCAGGACGATATTTTTGCTCTCGACAAGGAGCTTATGCAGATTTTTGAACAGACCTACGGTCCTGTGACACGCAGAAAACACGCTCCCGAAAAGCGTCATGTCAAGGCGGTTTCGTCAATTGACAAGGCGGCTGAAAAGTATAAAAAATCCCCCGTGTATGACGGCACGGAGTATCTGCTTGTTGACGGTTACAATGTTATTTTTGCGTGGGAACACCTCAAAGAGCTTTCCGAAAGAAGTCTTGACGGTGCAAGACACGCTCTGATAAACATTCTCTGCAACTATCAGGGCTACAGCAAGTGCAACCTCATTCTCGTGTTTGACGCATACAAGGTCAAGGGCGAACACAGAGAGGTTGAAACCGTGAATAATATCAGCATTGTCTACACCAAAGAGGCGGAAACCGCTGATATGTTCATTGAAAAAACTTCTCACAAGCTTGCCAAAACCAACAAGGTGCGTGTCGTAACATCCGATGCACTCGAACAGATGATAATTCTTGGCAACGGTGCGTTGCGTGTTTCGTCAAGAGCATTTTTAGAAGAAGTCAGACAAGCCGAAAATGAAATCAGAGAAATAATAAATTCTTCAAACGAATTAAACGATAAGATGAATTAGTTTATGGATAGCCTGTAGGGGCGGTCATCGGCCGCCCGCAAGTAATGGTATATAACATTTGGTAGATGTAATTTTATAAATGTCGCAAAGTAATTGCCATACTGTAGCGGCGAACCGTGTTCGCCAATCATTTCGTGTGTAAACACGAAATGAACTAACAACGATTTCATCTTAATATTCTAATCGTTTTGGATAAAAATATTTATTAGGTCGAACCGATTTTACAATCGTTTCGAATGGCGAACACGGTTCGCCGCTACATAAAAAGCCGACAGATACAGGTATTGTAATCTGTCGGCTTTGTTTTTTATAATATAAAATATTAAATCAGATTTCTTCTTCTATGTCATTGTCGGGTTCATCGTAATCGTCACGGTCGTTTCTGTGTCGTTTAAAGCTTGCGACTGCCGTACCGCCTGCGATAAGCAGAAGGATTATTGCAAAATTTGTCGGCATTGAACCGTCGCTGTCCGATTCATCGGATGTCGAAGTGCTTTGAGTACTTGTTTGGTCTGTTGCAAAAGCAAGGGTGCTGCTCCCGAAAATCATCATAAGAGCAAGCAAAAACGATACAAATTTTTTCACGACTACACCTCCGCAACATCTACACGAATTATACCATTATAATTCCAAATTAGCAATATCAAATTTGAAATGTCAAATCAGCAAGATATGTCAATGTTCACAGCAACTATCCCTGTAGATTTTGTAGGGAAAGAGTTATACAATTACTTTTGGTAATTTGTACATTGAAAGGACTTTGAAAAAATGACAGATGAATCTGAAAATTTAAAAGTACGAAAAGTTTTTCACGGCGAACTTGCACTCCTTGTGGCGGTAATCATCAACAGCCTTGGTGTTGTGCTTATGCTCTATTCAGGCTCTGGAATTTCCGCAATATCAAGCGTTCCGTATGCTTTTTCTGAGGTGTTGCCCGCACTTTCGCTCGGAACATGGACATATATTTTCCAAGGACTTCTGATTCTCAGCCTTATGATTATGCGAAAAAAGTTTGTGCCGTAATATCTTCTGAGTTTTGTAGTCGGCTTTGTTTTCAGCGAATTGCTCGATGTTCACGAGTTGTGGATAAACATTTTGCCGTCAAATCTGCCGATGCAGATTCTGTATTTCATCATAAGATACATTCTCATTTGCATAGGAATTGCACTCTCAAACCGTTGCGGACTTCCGAGTGTTCCCACCGATTTGTTCCCACGAGAGCTTTCCGACATCACAAAGGTTGGCTATCCGAAAATCAAAATCGGCTTTGATGTAACCTGTCTTGCCGTAACGGGCATTATGACATTCTGCTTTTTAGGTCACCTTGAGGGACTCGGCATAGGTACAATCGTTGCCGCTTTCACAATGGGCAAGGGCATAGGCATTGCAGGCGATATTCTCGACAAACACTTTGTTTTTCAAAACTTCAAACCTCTGCAAAACCTTGCAAAGTAAATTCTATAAACAAATGAAATCCGACAGTTTACGGCTGTCGGATTTTTTGTGTAAAGCTATTCATCCAAGTTGTTAATTGCCCTTATTCTGAGCGGTGAAATAATGCACAAGGTAACTTTTATTAACATTATGAAGATGAAAATTATGCTGTAAATATTGAATGTTTCGGCACCACGAAATATGTCAAGAAGTGTATAAACTCCGTAAGCAACCATAATCATAAAAGTAACAGCCGATGATATAATAATCAATCCGTTTGCCATTGTGCTTTTACTGCGTATGGATTTGTAGACGAGATATACTGGCAATGCCAACGATGCAATATCCATAATTTCAAAAATAACATATAAAACATAATTTTCTAACAAGCTTGAGAAAGATGCAAAGGTTGTAAAAAGAGTGTTGAAAATGAATAGGAACGGATAGTCGCCGTGGATTGCCCAAAAAGAAGAATAATCAAAATTGAGTGAATAGTCGTATGTATAAAAATTCATACAGCTCATTACCTCAATGCAAATCGCAAACAACAGCAATATGCCGATGAGAACACTCTGCATAATTCCCGTAACTTTAAGCATTTTATTAGTTTTCATAAAATCACCGCCTTTTAATCTCTTTTAACCGTTACAAAAATTAATCCGATTTTTATTATTAAGTTGATTATGTAAAACGCTAACAATAGCAAATAGTGATTGGATGTGAAAAAATATCCAAGTGTAAAAAATAAGCCGTAAAATGCTGACAAAACGGTGTTGAGAATCATAATCATAAGAATAATTGTATTTGCGGATTTTTTGTTTTTGAATACTGATTTGTATGTTAAAAACCAAAGCAGTGAGGGCATCAATATCAGCAGAAAATTTTGAAACAGAATTTCCTGTACGGTGTAGGGGTGGTCAAAATAGAACTCTATGAGATAAAGCGGAGTTATTGCAAACATAGGTGTGCATATCGGCGAATCT
>CACXYD010000110.1:8516-15789 GCA_902771755.1 uncultured Ruminococcus sp.
GAGCCGACAGTAAGCCATAATACAAAGAAAATCTGCCAAGTTGCCGGGGATTGATTTTTTATAATTCCTTTCATAATCTCACCGCCTTTTGATTAATTCAAATATCTGTATGTTTCTATTGTATTAATATTATAGCACAATATAATTCAAAGTGCAATTGCAAGATAGTCTGCAATGCAAATTCGTGTGATTTCTACAAAACAATAATCCGAAACAGGTTAAGATTGACGGTGAAATTTGTTGCAATGAATAAATTGCGGTAAAACTTTTGTGCAAAATAAATGTGTAAAATAAAACCCGACCGCCACACATTGTACCGTGTGACAGTCGGGGAGAGAAGGATTTGTATTAACTTTAAATCAAAATTCCGTTGCAATGGTCAATTTCGTGCTGAATGATTTGTGCGGTAAAGTCTGAAAAATTGCGCTTTACCTGTTTAAAATTCTCGTTAAGATATTTTACTTTTATCGTCTTGTAACGGACGGTTTTGCGTTCGCCTTCAAGTGAAAGACAGCCTTCCTCGGTTTCAAACTCACCGAACTTGCTGATGATTTCGGGATTGAACATAACAAGATATTTACCGTTGTCATTAATTGCGATTATCCTCTTTGCAACGCCAATCATGTTAGCCGCCATGCCCACACAACGCTCAAAATTTGCCCTGAGTGTGTCAAGCAAATCCTGTGCAGTCTGCAAATCCGCCTGCGTTGCATCCTCCGACTTTCTCTGTAAAAACATCGGATCATGTACAATTTCTCTTACCATAACTCTACCTCTTTCAGTTGCTAACCCGAGTATAACACATTGCAAAGTTGATTACAAGTTAAATTGCCGAATGTATTCACATATAAATTACCGAGGTGGTTATGTGAAATATCCGGAGTTATCATGCAATGTTTATGCTGAGGTTGACGGTGAGAATGTTCTGCTGATTGAGATTGACAGAGAGGGCAGAGCGAAGGTTTATCATGAGAATTTCGGCATTGACGGGGTGCGGAGAATTTTTGAAGAAATCAACGGCAACATTGAAAGCTACATAAAATATTTCGGAACAAAATAAAACAGAGCAAAAAAACGCCCTCCGTTTGGAGAGCGAAATTCTGTGAATTTATAAATTATCAAAATTAATCTTCATCATCGCTGTGGGCATGGTCATACAGCTTTTGAATATCCTCGGGAAGATTGTTTGGGAGCATTTCGTTGATTCTGTCCTCGTTGCCGTCAGCAATGGCGGTATCGTAGTACCAGCACTTAAAGCGGAGCATATCAAGCGTCTTTTGAAGATGCTCAATTTCCTTTTCAACGGCTTTTTTCTGATTTTCAAAAAGCTCTCGCCTTTGCGGATAGGACGAACTGCCCTCGGCACACCACTGCATATACTTTTTGATGTCCCTGATTTCAAGTCCCGATTTTTTGAGACAGTCGATTATGCGGAGTGTTTCAAGCTCTCTGTCGGAAAATCTGCGGATACCCGACACCCTCTCCATATGCGGAAAAAGTCCCTCTTTGTCATAATAACGCAGGGTTGAAACAGGAATACCGTACATCTGAGATACCTGACCGATTGTGTACATAAAATCACTCCAAAACATTCTAAAAAAGCTCTTGACCTAAAGCCAAGTTTATCTGTTAATACAATCATACTACATAATGATTTGAATGTCAATTGAATTGCCTTTAAAATAAAAGGCAAGGCACAAAACTGCACCTTGCCTTTTGGGAAGATATATTAATGTAACTTATTATCTTGTTATTTCTTTTCAAGAACATTGAGAAAATCTTCGATTTCATCAAGTTTTTCTTTTGCAAGATTCTTGCCTGCGTTATATGCCTCGTCAAGCACATCCGTGTTCATCTCAAATGATTTTACATACTTGTGTGACGGGCGGAGTACCATAAGTCTGCCGTCCTCCTCAAGCTGTTTCATTCTTTTGCATTGCTCATTATAGCGGTCAAATCTCGTCATAAGAGCGTTGATGAGGTTCGGATAGTCCTTGTATTTTTTGTTTATGAAAAATTCAAACCTGCGGTAGTCTGTGCAAGGCTCATTTTCGGGCTTTGTTAAAAGTACAAGCACACGGGAACAGCCCTGTTCAAACGCACGGTCAAAGGGAATAGCATCGGCAATACTGCCGTCAACATACTTTCCGCCTTCAAATTCGCTCATCTGATAAAGAATCGGAACTGTGCATGATGCTCTCACGGAATCAAGCAATCGCTGTTCGCTTTTATTCTCGGAAAAATACTTTGCCTTGCCTGTTACGCAGTCAGTTGCCACAAATTCGCAGTTTGTATCCGACGCAAAAAATGTGTCAAAATCGAACGGATAGTCCTGATAGGGAAATCTGTAAATCATATTGTCAAGGTCCATTGAAAGAAAACCGAGAACGGAAAAATCTCCTGTTCTGTGGGGCATAATAACCTCACGGGAACGACCTTCCTGTTTTGCGGTAAAATCAAGGGCAACCTCAGCTCCCGCCGAAACGCCTGCAACATAGTCAAAGTGTATTTTGTTTTCAAGCAGATAGTCGGTTATACCAGCGGTGAAAATTCCTCGTCTTGCTCCGCCTTCAATTATCAGACCTGTCATAAGGACCTCCGTTGACTCAAAAAAATTTTGGTGCTATAATCAAACTGTTTTATGGGGTGATAGTATGGATGCTAATGTGACTGACCTTCGCATTGTAAAAACAAGAACCAATATAAAAAATTCGCTGATTGATTTGCTTGCCGAAAAAAATGTTTCCAAAATCACGGTGACTGAGCTTGCAGAAAAGGCAATGATTAATCGCAAAACCTTTTACCGTCACTATCACACGGTTCAGGATGTTGTCGATGACATCAATTATGACATAATCAATAATGTTGTCAGTCTTGCGAAAAATTCCGACCGTGACAGCAACAACCTTGTAAATCAGCTGAATTTTATCGGTCTTTCTATTGTTGAAAATAAAGAACAAATTAAAAAAATTCTGAAAAATTCTCCCGAGGTTTTCGGCTCGGGACGCTCTGTTGAGCTTTTGAAAAGGTTTATCGAAGTTTCAATAAGACCTGTGTTTAACTTTAAAAACGAGGCAAAACTCAAGTATCTTGTTGAGTTTGTCGTTTCGGGATTCATCTCGGTTTATGTCCGTTGGTTCAATGACGGCTGTGTTGAAAGCTCCGAAAAGCTTGCAGACGCTGTCAACGAGTTTGTTCTCGGTGCATTGTCCGAATATGTTCCGCCCGAAAAGCTGATTAACTCATTTTCCAATGAGCCTTAGTAATTGCCTCGAATCCTTTGGGGGAGAGAATAGGCTTTGAAATTTTTTTCATCGTTTCATCGCAAAGACGGCGGTTTTCGCAGAATTCCCTACCTGCCTCTGTGATTGAATCAAGATATGCCTTTCTCTGTCTTTCAGCCTTTTGCGCAATAAAAAGCTCGCCCTCGGGACATTTTATCATTGTGTAATTGCCGTTACCGCAAATCAAATCAAGCTGTTTTACAAGTGCGGGATACATCGGTTCGGGGAAAGAGGCTTCTTTGTCCTCGGCAACATTTCCCGAATAGGGGAGCATATAGGGCAGACATCTGTCTGTAAGTGCCTTCATCTGCGACGGCATACCGAAAAAGTAGAGCGGAAAACTCTCGATGATAACATCGGCAGAGTTAATCTTTTCGTAGATTTTCTGCATATCGTCCTTTATAACACATTCGCCGGGTGTTCTGCTCCAACACGAAAAGCAACCCATACACGGCTTGATTGTTTCCTTTTTAACCGTGATATATTCAATCTCCGTGTCAGGTGAAAAGCCGTCAAGAAATGCCTTTGTTATGTTGAGAGTGTTGCTTTTTTCGCCCTTTGGACTTCCGTTTAGTACGAGAACCTTCATAATTACTCCTGTGACGGCTTGTAAACCGCATTTTTATCCATTGTGGTAAACAAAAGATTTCCCTTTGCTCTCACTTCACCGTCAACCTTGATGACACACGCAAATTCAAATGCCGACTTTGTTGACATTGTAACATTTACGCTGATAACAAGCGTGTCACCCGGAATAACAGGGCGGAGCATTTTGAAATCCTTTACCTTGAGAAGAACATAGAGCTTGTCCTCCTCAACGCTTTCGGGAGCAAATACAAGACTGCAAAGCTGTGCCGCAGACTCAATGAGCAATACTCCCGGCATAATCGGTGTGTCGGGAAAATGGCCTGCAAAATACGGCTCGTTCACCGACACATTTTTTATACCCGTTGCCAAAACATTCGGTTCAAGTTCGGTCACCCTTTCAATCATTTGAAAGGGTGGTCTTTGTTTTATTCTCTGATTGATTTCAAGCAGATTCATCATAAGCTGAGTCCTCCATCAAGCACAAGCACCTGACCTGTCATGTATGAAAAATCGTCACTGCAAAGCTGTCCCACAACATTTGCAACATCCTGAGCCGTGCCGAATCTCTTTTCGGGAATAGCCTCAAGATATTTTTTCTGCAATTCTTCGGGAATGCCGTTCATCATTTCGGTTTCGATAAATCCGGGTGCAACTGCGTTTACTCTGATTCCGTACTTTGCAAGTTCCTTTGCAAGAGTGTGAGTCATAGCGTTTACCGCACCCTTTGTTGCGCTGTAAACCGACTGACCTTCAACCGCAAGAACAGAGCTTACGGAAGAAATGTTGATGATGATTCCGCTCTTTTTGCGGAGCATTTTAAGCGATGCCTGTCTTGCACAATTGAAATAGCCTTTGATATTAATGTCAAGACTTCTTTCAAGCGACTCGTCCTTAATCATCAAAAGGTAAGCATCGTCAACCACACCTGCGTTGTTGACAAGCACATCAATTCCGCCAAAGTCCTGCTGAATACTGCGGAACATATCCTTTACTTCGTCAATATTTGCCGTGTTTGCCTTGTAGGCAACGGCTTTTCTGCCGAGTGCGGTAATTTCGTCAACAGCCTTCTGAGCCATCTCGAAATTTGAATTGTAGTTCACGGCAATGTCATATCCAAGCTCTGCAAGCTTTAAGGCACAAGCCTTGCCAATGCCCCTTGATGAGCCTGTTACAAGAGCGGTTTTGCTCATATTTACCTCCAATTATTACGCTTTCTTCAGGATTACGGCAGAGTATGTTCCGCCTGCACCCATTGAAAGAGCAAGTCCGTATTCGTAATTCTTTTCGCCCTCAGAAAGAAGTTCAGCCGCATATGCCGCTGTCATTGCACTTGTTGCGGCTCTTGCATTGCCGATTTCCTGTGATACATCGTAGCATGGCATAAGTGTCTTGATAATCTTCCTGTCGTCACAACATACAAAGTCAATGTCGTCAGCCTCAATGCCTGCATTGATACAAGCCTTTTCGATAACCTCAACAACAGCTTTGTTATCAACTTCTGAGTTATCGTAGGATACAGGACGGTGAGCCTGTGCATAACCCTTGATTTCTGCATACTTGCGTGCATTTCTGCCGTTTGCACTTTCCTCTGTTTCAAGAACGAGAGTTACAGAACCCTCGCCGAGCGGCTTTTCAAGCAATTCGGCCTTTGTGTAGAGTTCAAGGTTTGTCTTTGTGTTTTCGTCAGTACCTGCGGCAAGCATAACGCTTTCGTTGCCGTCTGCAAGAATGTCGGCGGCATAGCAAATACTCTGAAGTCCAGCCTGATTGCCGTTTGCAACAGTTGCGTTGTAACCCTTAATACCCGAGAAAATGCTCAGATAACCGCCTGCGGCATTATAAACCGTGTTCGGGAATGAAAAAGCACTGCCCTTTTCGGTACCTCTTGTGATTGCCTTTTTCTGGAAATCGACAATTTCGGTCATAGGGCCGTCAGCCGTGCCGATTACGATACCTGTTTTATATTCGTTGTCTTTGTCAATTTTAATGTCAGCGTCTGCAAGTGCGTCCATACCGCTCAAAAGCTGAAGCTGGCTGAAACGGTCAAGCTTTCTGTAAAATGCAACTCTGATTCCGTGTTTGTCATAATCTTCGGAAGTGAGGTTGCAGTTAAGGCTGTGTTCGTCAGTCTTTGTGCCTGTAAGTTTTGAAATGCCCGTAATGTAAATCTTTTCATTTTTACTGTTGTCGGGAATATCATGCTCGTTGTCCGAGAAGATGATGCTTGCGTTGTTTCCGCCGAATGCAAATGAGTTTGACATTGCATAGTGAACATCTTTTGTGTGACTCTTGTTCGGAATAAAGTCAATGTTGCCTGCCTTTTCGGAAAGCACCTTCAAATCCTCGTCAGAGTAGCCGATTGTAGGCGGAACGAGGTTTTCTTTTATTGCTTTTACAGAAAATACAGCCTCAATTGATCCTGCCGCACCAAGGCAATGACCTGTCATTGATTTTGTTGAGCTGACAGAAAGGTGGTCGTTGTCGTCAAAAAGTGTGTGAAGTGAAAGGAATTCAGCCTCGTCATTTTTGGCAGTACCTGTGCCGTGTGCGTTTATGTAGTCGATATCGTCAAAAGTCAGAGCAGAGCTTTCAACAGCCCTTCTGATTGCACTCATCTGACCTTCGCCGTCAGGACGGGGAGCGGTAATGTGGTAAGCGTCACTGCTTACACCCGAACCGAGAATCTCGCAGTAAATCTTTGCGCCACGCTCAACTGCGTGTTCGTAGCTTTCGATTACGAGAATACCCGAGCCCTCGCCGAGTGTGATACCTGTGCTGTGATTGAACGGGGAACAAGCGTTTTCGTCAAGTGCATGTAGAGCGTGGAAACCGCTGAATGCAAGTGAAGAAAAGCTGTCGGAACCGCCTGCGATAAACACATCGCCCTTGCCCTCACGGATAAGATCACAGGCGTAGCCGATGCTCATTGTGCCTGCCGCACAAGCGTTGACGATGTTTGCGGTAATGCCCTCAAGTCCGAAATGAGCCGAAACATTGTTGGCAATTGCCGATGCGCCCATTTTGAAAATATCTTCTTTTTTACCGCCGTCACCCTTGATTTCGTCTGTGTAATATTTGTCAATGCTTGCCGCACCGCCAACACAACTGCCAAGGATTACACCGATGTTCTTTTCGGACGCATCAATGTTTGCATCTTCAAAAGCCTCGTTTGCGGCATGAATACAGAGAAGGGAAGAACGGTCGTAGTTTTCGGGAGAAAGCTCTGACGATGCCTTGTCAACCTCTGCACCCTTGTGTGCATAACAGTTTGAGGTGTCAACCGACTTAACCTCATCAATGCCGGAGTGACCGAGTGTTACGGCGTCCCAGCAATCCTTTACATTGTCACCGACACCGCAGATAAGTCCGAGTCCTGTGACAACACATCTCTTTTTGTTAGC
>CACXYD010000111.1 GCA_902771755.1 uncultured Ruminococcus sp.
TACAGGGCAGACGGTCTGCTTTTTGCAACCCCGACAGGCTCAACAGCCTATTCGTTGTCGGCGGGCGGACCTATCCTTGCACCGAAAATGGAATGTATTCTTATGACTCCCGTTTGTCCTCACTCGTTATTCTCCCGTTCTGTACTTTTCAGCGGAGAATCGGAACTTTCGGTTCATGTGAAAATTCCCGAAGAATGCTGTTGTGTGCTGACAATTGACGGTGAAAAAAATGTTCCTATTCTTGCAACCGATAAGGTTGTAATCCGCAAATCCGATTTAAAACTTAAACTTGCGTTACTCCACAACCGCAATTTTTATAAACTGCTCAATGAAAAACTGAAAGAGAGGGATTTCTGATGAAAACAGGGCGACACGCACGAATTCTTGATATTATAGCCGAACATCCCATTGAAACACAGGACGAATTGCTTACCCGACTTCGTGAAGAAGGTTTCAAGGCAACACAGGCTACAATTTCAAGAGATATCAAGGATTTACGCCTTGTTAAAACTCTCGGAAGTGACGGCAAATATCGCTATGTTTCTGCGGCTCGCAGTTCAACCGATATCCGTACCAACTTTTCAAATCTTTTCAGCACTTCGGTAAATTCAATAGATATTGCACAAAATCTTGTTGTAATAAAAACCCTCAGCGGTATGGCTCAGGCAGTTTGTGCCGCACTCGATTCAGCCGACTATCCGTCTGTTGTGGGAACAATTGCAGGTGACGACACAATATTCATCGCCTGCCGGACATCCGACCTTGCGGTGTCACTTACCGAAGAACTCAAAAAGCTTATTTGACAGGACTGATTGAAATGCTCAGAACTTTATATATAGAAAACATTGCCGTAATCGAAAAAACTTCAATAGATTTTGAAAACGGCCTTAATGTCCTCACAGGTGAAACGGGTGCAGGTAAAAGTATAATAATTGACGCAATCAATGCAATTATGGGACAGCGTACATCAAAGGAGATTATCCGTACCGAGGCTGACTCAGCCTTTGTAAGCGCCCAGTTTGACGATATTAATCAAAGTATCGTTGAAAAGCTTGAAGAACTCGGTTTTTCAGATGACGAGGGAACCCTCATTTTGCAGAGAACTCTCAACAGAAACGGCAAGAGCAATTGCAAAATCAACGGCAAACCTGCAACGGTTTCAATGCTCAAAGAGCTTTCAAAGCACCTCATAAACATTCACGGTCAGCACGAAAGCTACGAACTTTTCTCTCCCGAAACTCATATTGATTATATTGACCGTTTCGGCGGTTGCGAAAAGCTTTTGGCAGACTATAAAAAATGTTATGACGAATATAAAATTCTTAAAAAGAAATTGATTTGCTTTCATATCAGGTAAATGAACTCACAGAATCCGATGTTAAGCAGGGGGAAGAACAGGAACTTGAGAGCGAAAGAACAGCGCTTATGAGTTTTGAGAAAATCTTTTCTCTGCTCAATGATGCAAAAATGGCTCTTGACGGTGACGAAAACTACGGCGGCGGTCTTGAATCGGTAGATTCCGCATCAACAGCCCTTCAGAAAGCGTCATCCTATAACAGCGAATACGAAGAAATTTCAAACACGCTTACAGATGCATATTACAATTTAAAAGATTGTTGCGACAGCATTTCCGATGCAATTGATTCGCTTGAATCCGATCCGCAAAGGCTTGAAGAAGTTGAAGAAAGACTTGACCTTATCAACCGCCTTACAAGAAAATATAACTGCCCGTCAGACGAACTTTCCGACCTTGCCGAAAAGTATCAGACAAGACTTGACGAGCTTACAAACTATGACCGCAACCGTGACGAACTTGCGGAAAAATGCAGAGAAAGCGAAGAAAAAATGCTTGCGGCTGCTGAAAAACTCGGCACTCTCCGCAGGAAAACAGCAAAAACATTTGCAACTAAAGTAAAATCCGAAATGGCATTTTTGAATATGCCTAATGTTGAGCTTGTTCCGTATTTTGAAAAGTGCGAACCAAATTCAAAGGGTACAGACAAAATGGAACTGCTCATTTCCGCAAACCCCGGTGAAACACCTCGACCTGTTGCAAAAATCGCATCGGGCGGTGAACTTTCGAGAATGATGCTTGCAATCAAAACAGTTCTCGCAAGCACAGATACTGTCGATACCCTCATTTTTGACGAGGTTGACACAGGCATTTCGGGTTCTGCGGCTGAAAAGGTCGGCTTAAAACTTCGTGAAGTCAGCAAAAGCAGTCAGGTTCTCTGTGTAACACATCAGGCGCAGATTGCCGCTCTTGCGGATTCTCACTATCTTATCCGCAAACAGGTCGAAAAGGGAAGAACATTTACAAATGTAACCTTACTTGACCATAACGGCAGAGCAGGTGAACTCGCAAGAATAATCGGCGGTGTTGATATAACCGATGCCGCACTGAAACACGCAGAATCTATGCTTGAAAAGTATAATAACTAATTTTGAAAGAAGTAATGAATATGACAAATGAAGCAATATTAAGCAGTAGCGGAAATTATACACTATTCAGCTTTAACGGCTATGTTATCAGATTCAGAACTTCATCAAAACTTGAGAGATACACTAAAATAATTGAATGGGAAAACGGCTATATTGCAGTGATTGCAAAATACAAAGGACTTCCTGAAGAAGAGGAATATATAGATTTAGTGCCGATTCTTGAAAATCTGTATATTGATCCTGATGAATTTTTAAAACAGATAGAGAAAGTGAGAATCAGTTATGATTGATTCTTCTAAATTTATAAAACTATAGATACGAAAGGGAGCGGCATTTTGAAGCTGTGGTCGGTTGCAAAACTTGATAAAACTAAGGCGGGGGAGATTCAGTCCCGCTATGAGCTGCCTGCAATTGTTGCAATGCTGCTCCAGATACGGAATATGACAACACAGGAAGAGATTGAAAGCTTTCTTTACAACGATTCTTTCATTGCCGATCCGTTTGAAATAAAAGATATGGACAAGGCTGTTGAACGCATTAACAAGGCGCTTGATTGCGGTGAACCGATTTGTGTTTACGGTGATTATGATGCCGACGGTGTTACCTCAACAGCACTTTTATATTCTTACCTTGAAACAATTGATGCAAATGCAATGTACTATATTCCATCCCGTGAAACCGAGGGTTACGGAATGAACAAAAACGCTGTTGACAAACTCAATGAGCGTGGAATAAAACTCATAATTACTGTTGATAACGGAATTGCGGCAGCACAGGAGGTTGCATACGCAAGTTCTCTCGGAATTGATACCGTAGTCACAGACCACCATATGCCGTCAGGTGAGTTGCCAAAGGCTTGTGCCGTAGTTGATTTGCACAGAGAGGACTGCAAAAGCAAGTTCAAAAATCTTTCGGGTGTAGGTGTTGCATTCAAGCTGATCATGGCGCTTGAGGGTGAATACTGCGACACAACCACTTTGCTTGATAATTATTCCGACCTTTTAAGCATCGGCACAATCGGTGATGTTGTTGAGTTGAAAGATGAAAACCGAGTATTTGTTAAGCACGGACTTGAAAGCATCACAAATACCGACCGTCCCGGACTTCAGGCGCTTATCAAAAATTCGGGACTTACAGGAAAAACCATATCTTCAACAAATGTGTCATTTACAATTGTTCCGAGAATCAACGCAGTGGGACGACTCGGCTTGTCCGAAAAATCCGTGTCACTTCTTCTTACGGAAGATTATGACGAAGCTGATGAAATTTCATCACAGCTTTGCGGTGATAACTCCGAAAGACAGGAAATTGAGCGTGATATTCTCGAAAAAATTGACGAAATAATCCGCAGAAAACCGTCACTTGTCAATGATAAAATCATAGTAATTGACGGCGAAAACTGGCATCAGGGCGTAATCGGACTCATTGCCGCCAAAGTCAAAGAGGCTTACGGCAAGCCCGCAATCGTCATTTCAAAACTCGGCGATGTTGCTAAAGGTTCGGGCAGAAGTGTTGAGGGATTTCCTCTTTGTGACGCTGTTTTTGCCTGTTCAGACCTTCTTACACACAGAGGCGGTCATCCCATGGCAGTCGGACTTTCTCTTGATCCCGAAAATATTCCTGCTTTCCGCAAGAAGATAAACGAATTCGCCGACAATTTCGGCAAGATGCCATACGATAAAATCAACATTGAGTGCAAACTCAATCCCGCATACATAAACCTTGATTTAATTGATTCTCTGTCGCTTATGCAACCCTACGGTGCAGGCAATCCGACACCTGTATTCGGTTTGTACAATATGACATTGAAGAACATCACTCCACTTTCGGGCAACAAGCATTTAAGACTCACTCTGTCCCGTAACAACACACAGATTACGGCTATGAAGTTCTTCACATCAACCGAAGAATTTCCATATAAAATCGGTGAAACACTTGACCTTGCGGTAAATCTTGACCGCAACGAGTTCAACGGCAATGTGTCTGTTTCCGTAATTGTCAAGGATATAAAATCATCAGACTGCGATACCGAAAAGCTACTCGACAGCCGTACAAACTACGAGGATTTTTGCAGAGGAAAACAGATTAGCCGCTCACAATTTTCGGATTTAATGCCTGACAGAAACGATTTTGCGTTGCTTTACAGATATTTAAAAAGCAACGGCGGTTACGCTTTTGAAACCGCAACTTTGGCTCATATGCTTGACAACAGGCTGTCTTTTGGTAAAATTAAAGTGATACTTGAGACTATGAGGGAACTCAGACTTATCGAGATTTCAGAGGGAATGAAAACCTCAAAAATTACAGTCCTGCCCGTAAACGGCAAGGTTGACCTCGAATCAGCCCCGATTATCAAGAAATTAAGGGAGGTATTCTGATGGGTAAATTTTCAAATGTTGCACACTATCAGGATTTTACGGAACTGAAAAAGATTCTTTCCGCATCTGCTGCCAACACTTACGATATGGATAAAATCGAAAAGGCATACAAATTTGCCGAAAAGGCTCACGGTGACCAGCGCAGAGTATCGGGAATTCCGTACATTCTTCATCCCGTTTCGGTAGCTTGTATCGTTGCAGAACTCGGTATGGATACCGACTCCGTTTGCGGTGCATTGCTCCATGACACAGTAGAGGACACAGGAGTCACACTTGAAGAAGTTACAAAACTTTTCGGTGCAGATGTTGCCAAGCTGATTGACGGTGTCACAAAAATTTCAAAAATTCCGTACTCAACCCGTGAACAGCAACAGGCTGAAAATATAAGAAAAATGCTTATCGCAATGGCTGATGATATCCGTGTAATTATCATCAAACTTGCCGACAGGCTTCATAATATGCGTACAATGGATTGTATGCCGGAACAGAAAAGGAGAGATAAATCACTTGAAAATATGCAGGTGTTTGCGCCTATCGCTCATCGACTCGGTATCAAAACCATAAAAGATGAGCTTGAGGACCGTTCTCTCCAGTACCTTGATCCAATCGGTTACAAGGAAATCGAAGATGACCTTCTTATGACAGAAGAAGATCGTGACAAGTTTATTGAATCTATCAAGAATCAGATTCTTGCAAAGACCGAGGGTATAATCCCCGGGGTGTATATCAGCGGTCGAGTTAAAAGTATTAACAGTATCTACCGCAAAACCTATATGCAGGGCAAAACAATGGATCAGATTTTTGACATCTTTGCCGTGCGTGTAATCGTTGACACAGTATCCGACTGTTACAATGTTCTCGGAGTTGTGCATGATATATTCAAGCCTATTCCTAACCGTTTCAAGGACTATATATCAATGCCTAAGCCGAATATGTACCAGTCGCTCCACACAACCGTACTCGACAAAAACGCAATTCCTTTTGAAATTCAGATAAGAACATGGGAAATGCATTACACCGCCGAATACGGAATCGCCGCCCATTGGAAGTATAAGCTTGGAATGGGCGCAGGCGGTAAAAACAATGACAAAATGGAGGAGAACATCAAAAAGGTCAAGGATATGATTCTTGATCAGCTTGAGGCGGAAGATGTTACCGACATTGCAAAGAAAGAATATCAGAAACGATTTTACGGAAAATGATGTTTATGTGTTCAGCCCGAGAGGTGATGTATTCAATCTTCCGCAGGGTTCAACTCCGATAGACATGGCTTATCTCATTCACACACAGGTAGGTCACAGAATGGTCGGCGCTAAAATCAACGGAAAAATCGTTCCGATTGACTATAAGCTTAAAACAGGCGATATCTGCGAAATTATCACCCAGAAAGAGGAACACCCAAACAGAGCATGGGTTGATATCTGTAAAACCGCATCGGCAAAATCAAAAATCCGCTCATGGTATAAACATGAAAAGCGTGATGAAAATATTGCCGAAGGCAAGCAGATGATTGACAAGGAGTTCAAGCGTCACGGAATCAATCTTTCCGAAGAAGAATATCCCGAGTTTCTCCAGAAACTGATGATTAAAAAGCAGTATAATTCCATGGATGATTTCTATGCCGCAGTAGGCTACGGCGGTATTCAGCTGTGGAAGATAATGCCAAGGCTCAAGGAAGAATATCAGAAGGCCTATGCATCTGATATTGAAGAAATTGATGTTCCGCAAGCACCCGTAAAGCGACCAAAGGCATCCGCAGGTGTTGTCATTGAGGGCGCAGATGATGTTCTTGTTAAATTCTCAAAATGCTGTAATCCACTTCCCGGTGACGATATCATCGGTTATATTACAAGAGGCTATGGTGTTTCAATTCACAAAAGGCATTGCACAAATGTGCCGAAAGATATCAGCAAGAGTGAAGAACCCGAAAGATGGGTAAGCTGTTACTGGGAGGACGAAGTCGGAGAGGCATTCAGAAGTACGCTCCAGATTACCGCAACCGACAGAACGGGACTTCTTGCAGATGTTACAATCAAGCTTTCGGATATGCACATTTTTATACATTCGCTTAATTCACGAGAGGCTGGCAACGGCATTGCCGTTGTTACCGCAACAATTGATGTAATGGGCAGAAATCACCTCCGTGGTGTAATTTCAAAGCTTTCCGACATCAACGGAACAATCGAAGTTAAAAGACTGTAATTGAGGTTATAATTTATGAAAGCAATTTTACAGAGAGTTACCGAGGCTAAGGTTGAAGTCGATTCAAAAATCGTAGGTGAAATCGGTACAGGTTTTCTCATTCTTCTCGGAGTGGAAAACGGCGACACCGAAAAAGAGGCAGATGCACTTGCCGCAAAAATTGCAGGGTTGAGAATTTTTACCGATGAAAACGATAAAATGAACCTCGCCCTTGCCGATGTAAACGGCTCGGTGCTTGTAATTTCAAACTTTACCCTCTGTGCCGACTGTTCACACGGCAGACGCCCGAACTTTATGGCTGCCGCAAGACCTGACACAGCCAATCCGCTCTACGAATATTTTTGCAAAAAAATGCACGATAACGGAATTGAGCGTGTTGAAAAGGGGATTTTCGGAGCAGATATGAAGGTTTCGCTTGTGAATGACGGCCCCGTAACTATTGAAATCAACACAAAGGATTTGAAAATATGATAGATGTAAAAATTTTTAATGTTACAGTTCTTATGACAAACTGCTGTTTGCTTACAGACAAGGAAACAGGCAAAATGGCTGTAACAGATCCGGGTGCTCCGAATGAAGAACTCAATTCGGAAATTGAGAAAAACGGCGGAAAACTTGAATATGTAATTCTTACACACGGTCACTACGACCACATAAGCTATGCAAAACAGCTTGCAGAAAAGTTTGATGCAAAAATTGTTACAGGCGAGAAAAATAACGAATTTCTCAGCAATCCCACACTCAATCTTACAGAAAAGCACAGACTTTCTCTCAAACCGTTTTCAGCCGATATTCTGCTCAAAGACGGTGACGAGTTCATGCTCGGCAACACTAAAATCAAATATATCAC
>CACXYD010000112.1 GCA_902771755.1 uncultured Ruminococcus sp.
TGTACCGAATAGTTACGCTTGTCAACAAGCTTAAAGTGTGCCTCCGAAATACTTGCGATTGTGTCTTTGTCTGTAATATCGTCAGCCATATCTTTAAGATTTTTGCCGACAGCACTGCCTTTTGCCTGATAGTTTGAATTTGCGTCATAGAATCCGGCACTCTTGATATCCTGAGTTTTCGGTACATAGCTGTTGTAGCCGAATGCGTCAAAACAGCAGAGAGCAACACCGACACAGCTTACAACAATCAACGCCCCGAGTGGAATCGAAGTTTTGATAAGCTTTGAAAATCCTCTGTACAAAATAAGATGAACGATTATGTAAACGGGAACGCTCGCAAGAATAAATCCGAAAACAAAGCCTGTGTATCCGCCGAGAACATTTACCGAGGCAAAAAGCACACCGAGGAACATGCCTGCAAGGAATGAAACAAGCACCTTGATTATGTAGCATGGAAGGTGGAATGCAAATGCCGACTGCGCTCTTTCTGCTTTTCTCTTTTTTGCAAGGAAAGCGCCGAGTGCAATGCATACAACCGAGAAAATCAGCCAGTAAATAATGTTGATTCCGTCATATGCGGCAAGCGGATTGAGTGCGTTCATAATAATGCTGTCTTTGAAAATGCCAACATAAAAGCCGTCAAAACAGCCCACAACAATGCCCTTGATGAAGATTGCGGAAAGCGGATAAGCTACGCAAACCGCAACGAACATAAGCACGGAGTTGAGCATTGTTCCGCAACAAACTGCGATAAGACCGAAAAATGAGATTGACGCAAGTGTTCCGAGGCATATTTTGAGGAACATTGAACTAAGCTCGCTGATTACGGAATTGCCCGTGCAGACCGTGATAATTGAAATCACACCGAGAAAGAATAATGTCGGAAGAATCGACATGAGGTATGCCGATGCTGTTTTTGTGACAAAGAGCGTTGACCTGCCAATCGGCAGAGAACCGTACAAATCAGCCTTGCGTTTGTTGTGAAGATACGAATAAATTCGCACCGTGTAGATAATTGTAAATATTATTGAAATAAGATAAATGAGATTTGCCGATGAATACTGGAAAATCTCGATTGTATCTGTGCCTGAGTTCGTAACACCCAGAAAATTAAGGCTCGACAGCGCACTCGTAAAGGTTATATCCTCGCCAAGCACAACGCATATTGTGTAGCAGATTACAACCGTTACAGCTGAGATAAGTCCGAATACCACAAGCAACGGAGTGCAGGCTCTCAGATCATTGCGGAAGAATGAAAATGCCTGTTTCATTCTGCTTTTAAAGGATGTTTTCTGCGTCATAACCTGCTGCCCCCATTTCACTTATAAAAATTTCCTCCAATGTCATCGGAACGGCTGAAATGTAAAGAGGTTTATGCTCCTCAAGCTTTGGCATAAACTCGTCTTCCGTTCCTCTGATTGTAAGGTTGAATATATTTCCGTTTCGCCACATATTGATAACATTGATTTCTTCAAAGAACGAATTGTCGGGAACTTCCCTGAATGCAACCTGAACCTTGCGGAGTCCAAGTTTGATTTCGTCAATTTCACGCTCAAGGAGCAATTTGCCCTTGTGGATAAGACAAATTCTGTCGCACAATTCTTCAAGCTCACGCAAGTTGTGAGATGCAATGACAACAGTCATATCATTTGCAGAAACATTGTCAATAAGAATTTTCTTTACAAGCTGACGGACAACGGGATCGAGTCCGTCAAAAATTTCATCAAGCAAAAGATATCTCGGACAGGTTGAAAGTGCCAATATCAAAGCCGCCTGCCTTTGCATTCCTTTTGACATATCAATTATCTTTGCATCGGGATCAATAGGGAACACGGAGCAAAATTGCTTGAAAGCGTTCTCATTCCAATTCGGGTAAAGACTGCGGTAAAGGTATGCCGTGTTTTCAAGCGTTGCACTGTTTGAAAAATACGGAAAATCGGGAATGAAAAAACATTCGCCCTTAACAGACGGATTGTCATAGATATTCTGTCCGTTAATTTTAATTTCGCCCTTGTCAGCGTCAAACACACCTGCCATAATTCGCAGAAGTGTTGATTTTCCGCCGCCGTTACTTCCGACAATGCCGAGTACAGAACCTCGGTTTATGTCAAGCGTAAAATCGTCAACGGCAGTTACTTTGCCGAATCTTTTGGTTATGTGATTAACTTCAATCATCCTTACCGCCTCCTTCATATATGGCGTCAATAATGTCGATAAGCTGTTGACGGGGAACGCTGTACAGTTCTGCATTTTTGGTGGCTTCTCTGAATGTTTTCAGAGCCATATCTCTGTATGCCGTGTCTTTTGTCAGCTTGTCGGTCATGAATGTTCCTCTGCCTACAGTTGAATAAATGTAGCCGTCAATTTCAAGCGTGCGGTATGCCTTTGCAACAGTATTCGGGTTTACTCCGATTTCTTTTGCAACCGTTCTTACAGGCGGCAGTCTGTCGCCCGATTTGAACACACCTGCCGATGCAAGTCTGATTACATTGTTGCAAATCTGTTCGTAAATCGGCACACGGCTTGTGAAATCAATTGTAAACATAGCCGTCCTCCTTTGAATGATTTGTATGCGAATTTGTATAATGTGGCTAATTCTACACTTAAATTGTACCATTTGATTGTACCAATGTCAATATACAATTTTTAAGTTTAAGAAACTATTCCGAAAACGCTCCAAAGTATAAAACGGACAAAACCGTCAATAACTATTGTAAAGACAAAACCGATTAAAATTCAGATTCGGGGGTAATTCTTTGCAATACGGAAAAGTTGAAATCTGCGGAGTAAACACATCACAGCTTAAACTGCTCAAAGAAAGTGAAAAACGGGAACTGCTTAATACAATCAGAAACGGTTCTCCTGCCGAAAAGAAAAGGGCAAGGGACAAGATGATTAACGGAAATCTACGGCTTGTGCTGTCCGTAATTCAAAGGTTTACAAACAGGGGAGAGAATCCCGATGATTTGTTTCAGGTGGGTGTAATCGGTCTTATCAAGGCGATAGACAACTTTGATCCGACACTTGATGTGCGATTCAGCACCTACGGAGTACCTATGATAATCGGAGAAATCAGACGGTTTCTGCGTGATAACAATGCAGTCAGGGTTTCACGCTCAATGAGGGACACGGCTTACCGTGCAATGCAGATAAAAGAACAGCTTACAAATAAAAATAACCGTGAGCCGACTATTGAAGAAATCGCAAAAATTATGGAAATGCCAAAAGAACAGGTGGTGCTTGCGCTCGAGGCAATTGTTGAGCCGGTGTCGCTCTACGAACCCGTGTTTTCTGACGGAAACGATACCATATATGTTATGGATCAGATAGGCGATAACAATGACGATTCAACATGGCTTGAAGAAATTGCCGTAAAAGAGGCAATTACAAATCTTTCGGACAGGGAAAAGCGGATTCTTTCAATGAGATTTTTCCGTGGCAAAACTCAAATGGAGGTTGCGGCTGAAATCGGAATTTCACAGGCACAGGTCAGCCGTATTGAAAAAGGCGCTCTTGATACGATAAAGAAAAATATTTAACTATATATATGTAAAACAGCTGTTCGGACGGACGGCTGTTTTGCGCTTGTATAAATTTATGTGTAAAAAATCACAACCGAATTTCGTAAAAAAAGACGAAAAAATTTATTTTGCTTTACTTTCATACTTTTGTGTGTTAAAATTTTAGTGTATGAAAACATATTGTTCGCAAAATTTATGAAAACAAAAATTAAGGAGGAAAAGGTTTTGAATTCAAAGCTTAAAAATGATTCTACCGACTATTTATTCAAGGCAATTCTTTCTCTTGAAAACGAAGAAGATTGCTACCGCTTTTTTGAAGATTTATGCACAAGTGCAGAACTCAAGGCAATGTCACAGCGCCTTGTTGTTGCAAAAATGCTTACCGAAAAAAAGGTATATACCGAAATCGTCAAGGAAACAGGTGCGTCAACCGCAACTATCAGCCGAGTAAAAAGAGCGTTGTTTGACAACGATACATACGGCTACACCCTTGTGCTTGACCGAATTGAAAACGGAGAAAAAGAGTAATGCCGAGCTATTTGTCATTTGCCCGATTCTATGACGGACTTATGCAGGATGCCTGCTATGAAAAACGCTGTGACTATATTTTAAAGCTTGCCGAAAAATTCGGCCACGATATGGGCATAACGCTTGACCTTGCCTGCGGAACGGGAACTCTTACCCGACTTTTGAAAAAGCAGGGTGTGGATGTTTTCGGAATTGATTACAGTATGGAAATGCTCAGCGAGGCAATGCAAAGTGCCTCTGAAGAAGGGCTTGATATCCTGTTTTTAAGGCAGAAGATGCAGAGTATTGACTTGTATGGTACAATAAATACTTGCGTGTGTACACTCGACAGCATAAATCATCTTACCAAAATTGAAGATGTTGCAAAGACATTTGACCGTGTGGGACTTTTTATGGACGATGACGGTTTGTTTATTTTTGATGTCAACACGGTGTACAAACATAAAAATGTTCTTGCAGACAACACCTTTGTGTATGAAAACGAGAGCGTTTTCTGCGTATGGCAAAACACTCCCGAAGAAGATAACAAGGTGAAAATTGAGCTTGATTTCTTTGAGGAAGAGGACGGTGTGTATTATCGTTCGTCAGAAAGCTTTTCCGAAAGAGCCTATACAGATGATGAAATCAGAAAAATGCTCACGGATGCAGGTTTTGAAGTAGAGGCTGTTTACGGCGACCTCACCTTTGAAAGCCCGAAAGCGGATGAACAGAGGGCAATTTATGTTGCAAGAATGAAAAAATCACGCAACAAAGAGTTTAATGAATCGAAAGGATAACCGATATGGATAAAATAATTCGTTGTATTACATCTGACGGTGCAATTATGGCGGCTTGCGTTGATGCGTCCGACATAGTTTTTACCGCAAAGAAAATTCACCACCTTTCACGCAGCGCCACAGCCGCACTCGGCAGACTTTTGTGCGCAACTTCAATTATGGGCGATATGCTCAAACAGAAAGATGCGTCAGTCAATCTCCGTGTTATGGGTGACGGTGAACTCGGTCCTGTTATTGCAGTCGGCGACAGCAGCGGCAATGTAAAGGGTTATGTCGGCAATGCAGACTGTCCGAATGAATATTACGAAAACGGTAAAATCAATGTTGCAAAAGCAGTCGGCAGAACGGGTATGCTCAATGTTATGCGTGACTACGGCTCAGGTGATCCGTACATAGGTCAGGTTGAACTTGTCAGCGGCGAAATTGCCGAGGATATTGCAAACTACTACGCAACAAGTGAACAGATTCCTACAGTTTGTGCCTTGGGTGTGCTTATTGATAAAGAGGACGGCGAGGTTCTTCTTGCAGGCGGATTGCTTATTCAGCTTCTTCCGGGTGCAGACGATACTGTTATTGACAAGCTTGAAAAGAATATTGCGGAGCTTGAACCCGTTACAACTATGCTTGCAAAGGGTATGAGTATTCTCGATATCTGCAAAACAGCCCTCAAAGGCTTTGAGGTTGAAGTGCTTGACGAAAATCCTGTTAAGTATGTTTGCGGTTGTTCAAAAGAAAAGCTTGAAAATTATTTTTGTACACTCAGTGATGACGATATCCGTTCAATGGTCAATGAACAGGGTGTTGCCGTTGCAACCTGTCATTTCTGCAACAAAAAGTATGTCTTTACAAAAGATGACCTCGAAAAGCTGATTGCAGAGAAAAATAGCAAAGAATAAAGATTTTTCAAAAGCCTTGTCGCAGATATTCGTGGTGTCACTCATAAAAATGAAAAAAATTTCAAAAAAGTGTTGACATTTGGAACGAGTTGTAGTATTATAATATCTGTCGCCGAGAGATACTCGAAATTCGACAGAACTTCGATAGAGCGACAAAGGCATGTGGGAGCATAGCTCAGCTGGGAGAGCATCTGCCTTACAAGCAGAGGGTCACAGGTTCGAGCCCTGTTGTTCCCACCACATTTGGCCCGGT
>CACXYD010000113.1 GCA_902771755.1 uncultured Ruminococcus sp.
AGTCAATTCCATTTTAACGGATTTTAGGTAAATATGCTCTACTTTTTTGAAATTTTTTTGTAGGCTCTATCCCTTACCCCAACTTTTATTATAGAGCCAGTAAAATTTACGGTCGGGTAGTTCGTCTATCCGACCGTTTTTTGTGTGTGGATATTGTTCGACACAATCTGATTTATTAGTTCATTTATATCTTTTGATGTGATGAAAAGTGTGTGTAATCTGTAGGGGCGGTCATCGGCCGCCCGCAAGTAATCACACAAAATTTATGATGAATATGATTTTATAAATGCCACAATGTGAGTGTTATAATGTAGCGGCGAACCGTGTTTTTGCATCGAAAAATTATTCACAATGCTTTGCAAAGGGTGGATAATGGGACAGTGGTTTTTGATATAATTAGTGTAAAGAAAAACAATCTGATTGTTGACCTTGAACGGGGAGATAATCTGACGAAGTAAAGGAGCAATATTTATGGGAAAACTTACGATTAACGGCTATGCAAAACACGAATATAGCTATGACAGCATGAAAATCACTGTTGGTTTTAATGCATATGAAACCACCACAACCCTTGCACTTGAAAAAGTGATGAATCAATGTGAAGAATTCCTTGCAGTCCTTGCCGATTATGGTGTGAAAACGGAAGATATTACACTCGGTGAAAATTCGGTTGAGAAAAATAATTATATTGAAGATGAAAATGATATCTGTGCAAGGAGAAAATTGATTATCCGTTCTGCATTTGATATGAAGTTTGTAAATATAATTATGTCTTTGATTAAAGACAAAGGATATGATACTGACATTGATTTTGACTACACTATTAAAAATATTGATACAATCCATGAGGCACTTTTAAAAGAGGCTTTGGCAGATTCTAAAAGAAAAGCAATGATAATCGCAGAAACAATGGGACAAAAAGTTGTGGAGATAGTTGATGTCACAAATCGCAATTCGGATGCATATATTTCAAACTGGTTCTCGTGTGAAGTTGTACATAAACTTTCAGAGAGTAATTACTCACGCTCTGATAAGCTTAAAGAACCCGTAACTACTGAAAGCGAAAATATTACCGTTACATGGCTTGTTGAGTAAAAAACATTTAAAGGAGAAGATTGTATGAGAATTGTTGTTACAGACACCGGACTTATCTGGAATCACAAAAACCCTATGCTGAAAAAGTGCAAGAATGCTGTTATGGTTGTGTGTCTTAACGGCAAGAAAGTGACAGATGAATACGAATGCTTTGTTTCACCGTATAAATCAGATGAAAATGATTTGGAAATAGGAACATCAAGTGAAAAGTATCTCGCACTTGAATCTGTTGCGGATAAACTTAATTCTGATATGAGATATCACGATTCTATTCTTTTCCTTGCAGATGAAAATCCCGAAACACTTTATCCGTTTTTTGTGCTTAAAGACAAAATTAAGTATAGGAGTGTTCATCTTTGTGCGATGTCACCGTGGAGATTTGAAACAAAAGAAAGAATAAGGGTGCATAAGTATCTTTTGTCAAATCTTGATTGCGTTAGAAGCTTTTTATATATTGACAGCAATGAAATACTTGACAGCCTGAATGATAATGCTGATTATGATATGCTTTTAAAGACCGCTTATGAGAAATATACAGAGCTGTTTCCAAGAATCCTTACAGAAATATACGATAGATATTTTTTTGAAAAACATTTTTTCGATTTTAAATCAATGAAATATATTTCTCTCAAGGATGGCTTTGACGATATTGATGTGAATGCTGAAATAGAAAAAATAAATGATATAGATTTTCCTGTTTACCCAAAATTGACTACAAGGGGTCTTTGCATACAACCCGAATATCCTGAGGATAATGATGATACAAGAGCTTCGATTGAGGAACTTGTTGTCAGACCTGACGGAAAAAAGATTTGCAATATGTTGCGTGAAAAAAGAATTCTGCTTGCTAAGTTGAATAATATCCCTTTTGAAAGTGAATTTTGTCCGTCAATAGGTGCTTGCGGAGGTACTTGCGAAAAGTGTGACAGAGAATCACGGTATCTTATGGAAAAACTAAAAAATATACCTAAGAACAGGCGAGTATATCCGTATTTTGATATTGAGGAGGATTGAATTATGATTGGCGATATTATGCGTATATCAAGGTTGCGAATGGGTACTGACGGAAAAGGCATTACAACACTCGTTGCATTTTTTGATTGCCCTCTAAAATGTAAGTATTGTATAAATCCGCAATGTCACGATTATACCTACGATATTACACACGAATATGATTTTGAACAGATAAGAGCAAGCTATACTCCGAAACAACTTGCAGAAGTCCTTGAAAAAGATGAAATTTATTATCTTATGACAGGCGGAGGGGTTACTTTTGGCGGAGGAGAGCCGTTACTGCAGTCGGCTTTTATTCACGAAGTTTGCAAGTTGCTTAATCCCAAAATTAAAATTAGAATCGAAACCTCGTTGAATGTTCCGTGGCGGTATGTTGAGCCGATACTTGATGACATTGACGAATGGATAATTGACATAAAGGATATGAATCCCGAAATATACAAGCGTTATACAGGTATGAATATAGATTCTTTGCTTGAGAACTTATTTAAACTTGCAGAAATTGTTGATTTGGAAAGTTTGCACATACGCATTCCAAAAATACCTAACTATAATACGGACGAAGATATCAAAAAGTCTGTCAAAGATATAGAAGATTGTTTATGTGTAGAACCTGAAGTGTTTGAATATTCTGTTTTACCACACACTGATATGTGCGATAAAAAAATGTTGCGCAGATTTGGTTGGTACAGAGAAAACGGAGAGGGCGGCAGTGCTACTTTAATCGAAAAGGACGATACAAAAGCTGTATTTGCATACGGTTGCTATAACATGAAAAATATTGATTGGCAGAAAAATATCGGAACTGAGGACGGAAAAATAACCATTCAGTTAGATGCATTGATTAAGCCTATTTATGCTCGAAAGTCCAAAAGAATATCCGGCGTAAAAACTAAAATCATCAAAGGTTATCAACCTGTATATACAAATGGTTATGAACTGTTAAATAACAATAAAATGAAAGTTGTAAATGCAAGTGGAACATGGGAAACTCCTACAGACGGTATTGATATAATTGCGATTGAAATTGCAAGCAAAATAGCATCTATGCATTACTATTCCGGCGAGATACCGAGTGTTGTAAACTTGAACTTTTAATATATTTTACATATCAAAGGAGGCATGATTATGATACTTACTTACGGTTATGTATATGATTTACACGAAAAAATAATATACACTTCAAAGCCGAATGATATGCAGACAATAAGTGTTGTTCAGGCATATCTGCGTAATTGTTTATCCTCAAATAAAAATGCACCAAAGAAAGAAAATTGGATTAACTTTAGCATAAAATCCGAAAGATACGGCATAGATGTCAATGAATTGTCCGAGAATATTTTTGAAGTAATCGACAGCCTTCGGAATTTAAACGGCTTTGAAATTGAACTGTTTGCAGGTGTTCAGGAACTTGAAACCAATGTGGATTTCTTTATCGGTTCAAGAGAAATAACAGGTTGCCGTGACCTGTTCTATGTATTCGGAAATTCAGACGATACAAACATTAAGTATGCAAAAGCGGTGTTTGATCCTTTTGCAAAGTATAAAATGGACGGTCTTTCTCTTGAATATATAAATGAGGGAAAATTCTATCGTAACGGTTTTGAGGCTTGTGAAATTCCCTTGGATAAAGCTGATTGGAATTACAGCTATTCTGATGAGAATGACTATGTGCATTTTGAAGTGGATTTCGACTTTGACAAATATCCAAAAGTATTGGAGAAGATGCTTGCTG
Source organism: uncultured Ruminococcus sp. (assembly GCA_902771755.1). Classification (GTDB taxonomy): domain Bacteria; phylum Bacillota; class Clostridia; order Oscillospirales; family Acutalibacteraceae; genus Ruminococcoides. The sequence goes on from CACXYD010000113.1 coordinate 3,845, forward strand.
TTATTAAATATCATATTCCGAAAAAAGATTATAAAAGTGTGTTGAAACTTTTTCGTGAAGAAAAAATAATTTGGGTTGAATTTGCACATCTTTATCCACGCAACTTCCGAGGAATGGTTATGTTTGCAAATGATGTAAACAGGGTGGTGTCCAAAATCAGCAAGGAAGATAGGCTTGTGTTAAGCGTAGGCGATCCGAGTGATTACATCTTTTTGGATTGGAAAAAATTTGAAGGTGCATATATGAGAGTTACAGGTGACGGCAGAAAAATCAAAACGGCATTTGTTAAGTGTGAAATTTGATGTTGTTCAAAATCCCGACAGGTTTTGTACTGTCGGGATTTTTGCTCGTTTTTACCATTGAAAAGACTAAAGAATAATGCTATAATAAATCTGAATATGGGAAATTATGAATAACTTTATCGAATACAGGAGATGAAAACGAAAAATGGCAATAAAGGTAACGCTCCTTACACACACACCGAATCCTGAGCAGACGGTTGCAATGGCGGCAAAGCTTTGCTACTCACCGTCGGGGATTGAAGATATAAGAGAAGGTCTTGACGAGGAAAAAACTTCCTCATTTATTGATATGCTTGCAAGCCTCGGTCATGCAAGCCCGACTGAACACGCATATTTTACATTCGGCATTGAGGGCATTTCAAGAGCCTGCTCACATCAGCTTGTCCGCCACAGAATTGCGTCCTACAGCCAGCAGTCACAGCGCTATGTTGACGGCACAAAGTTTGACTTTGTAACTCCGCCCGAGATTGCAAAGAACGAAAAGGCTCTTGCCGCTTATGAAAAGGCTCTCAAGGTTGAGGCTGACGCTTACAAGGAAATCAGAGATGCGCTCGCTGTCGGTTACATCAACGAAAAATGTCCCGACAAGTACAGCGGAACTGATGAAGAAATCATCAATGCCTACAAGGCTGACGATAAAAAGTCCTGCAATGCTTTCATCAAGAAAGCCAACGAGGACGCAAGATTTATTCTTCCGAATGCATCGACAACAAAGATTGTCTGCACTTTCAATGCAAGAAGTTTGCAGAACTTTTTTGCACACCGTTGTTGCAACAGAGCACAATGGGAAATCCGTGAGGTTGCCGAACAAATGCTTTTGCAATGTCTTGAAGTTGCTCCGCATCTTTTCAAAAACTGCGGTCCGTCATGTCTGTTCGGACCATGCCCCGAGGGCAATATGTGTTGCGGAAAGCAAAAGGAAATGCGCCGGAAATACGGCAGAGAAAAGTAAGGTATATATATGAAAAGCAAAATTATTGTTATTGAGGGACTTGACGGCAGCGGAAAAGATACGCAGACAAAGATTTTGTGCGAAAAAATTTCTGCTCTCGGCAAAAAGGTCACAAAGCTTGAATTTCCAAATTATGAAAGCCCTGCCGCCGCTCCCGTGAAGATGTATCTTAACGGCGAATTCGGCGACAAGCCCGATGATGTCAATGCCTATGCGGCAAGTGCGTTTTATGCGGTTGACCGTGTTGCAAGCTATCTTCAGTTTTGGAAAAAGGATTGTGACAACGGCGGTGTGATTTTGAGCGACCGCTATGTGACTTCAAATATAATTTATCAGATGTCCAAACTTCCGAAAGAGGAGTGGGACAGCTTTATTGATTGGCTGAACGATTTTGAATACGAAAAACTCGGGATTCCGAAACCCGACCTTGTAATCTATCTTGATGTTGAACCCGAGGTTTCGCAGAAACTTATGGAAAAACGCTACGGCGGTGACAACAGCAAGAAAGATTTGCACGAGAAGAACCTCCGTTTTCTTCTTGATTGTCGAAAAAGTGCAGTTTATGCCGCTCAAAAATGCGGTTGGAAGGTTATTAACTGCTGTGAAAACGGAGAGATTAAGAGTATAGAAAAAATATCAGAAGAAATAGAGAGGGCAGCGGCTGAAATTTATGCTGAGCTTTAAAAAGATTGAACAAAGTGACATAAACGAACTCAAAAAATACTACGATTATGATGAGTGTATGGGTTGCGACACCAACCTTTTGAACGCTTATCTTTGGCGAGATGAATACAATATTAAATTTGCTTTTTACGATGATACAATTGTCAAGGTGTATTGTAATCCCGATGATTCCGT
>CACXYD010000114.1 GCA_902771755.1 uncultured Ruminococcus sp.
ATCGCTCTCCTGACATATATTCTCGGCAATATTTTCTTTGTAATTGCCGACCGTTTTATTAAGCTTGAAACCAAAACCGTCAGCCTTATTGCAAGTGCGGTTGCACTTCTGATTATCGGAATTTTCCCGAATATCTCAAACAACTATCTTGCAATTCTGCCGATTCTGTTCGTAACTCCTGTTTTGTGGAACTCATTCAGAACAGCCGGAAGTTATGTTACATCTCCGATTTTCTCGACAAACAACCTCCGTGTTGCAACGGTTTCAACATTCACGGGAATTATCGACAAGGACAAGGATATGCAGAAAAAGGCTAAATTCTACTGGCTTACGCTTGCAAGCTATCATATAGGTGTTGTCCTCGCCTGCATTCCGAGTGCTTTTATCGGTGTGAACAGCATCTGGTTCGGTTTTGTAAGCATCGCCCTTTCAACAGTTTCATATATGTGGCTCTGCGGTGTGTTTGACAGAGAAGAATCTTTTGCAACAGCCGAAAGCTTAGCTGCGCAGTCGGAAATAATTTAAAATAAAAAATTGACGGCGAATCGTCTTAGTCAATTTTAGAAGATGGTATAATAACGAAAATGCATCAGATACCCGAATAAGGTACTGATGCATTTTTCGTTTGTGTGAGCCCGTGCTCATAGATTTTCTTTAGCTACCTTGTTTATAGTACATATGCTCATATGCTACTTATTTGTAATTGATTTTTTGAAAACTTACAAGCTTTGTTCCTTTTGATTGCAAAACCTAAAGGATTGACTAACTACCGTAAGAAAAACTCACTCTTTCAGCTTATTAAGCTTTTCAATATGTTTCATACGCTTGTAGCGGTAGAGAATGTTCTCTGCCCATTCACGGTCTATTTTAATAAAGCCTTTAAGTTTTTTGTCCTTATATGCAAGTGAATCGACAATTTTCTTAGATTTTACATAAATTTCAAGTCTTGCGGTCTGAACATACGGTGTATGCTTTTCACCTGTAAAATATGTAAAACCCATTGTGTTGCGTTCACGGTCGTACATAGAAAGGTATCCGTCGTGAATTTCAGCACCGTTAAGCTTTTTTGAAACCGTCTGGCTGATTGCAAGCTTGGTAAGTTCAACCGACATATCGTCAAGTCCTGATTCAAATATAAAAATTTTCTCTTTAAATGAATTGAATGTCGGAACAATTCGCTTGCTTATATTGCGAAGATTGCTGTATTTTTCCTCAAGCTCCTTGTCGCAGAGCTGAAAATGATCAATTTTCGGAATGAAATATACCATAAAACGATTCTTCATATCATTGTAGAGAATCGGATATGTGAGCCTTGCGGAGTATCCGCATGACGGACATTTCCACGCGAAAAGCTCACCGTCAAGCGCCCTTCTGCGCACACCCTTTGTAACGGACGGGTTGATGCTGGTATAAACATCAGCCTTGCTCATTTCCCCGCACATTGGGCAGACGATTGCCTTTGTAATTTTCTTTTCAGGCATCCAAACCACCTCTTTAACACTCTATGAAACTAATTATAGCAATTGACCGTGATTTTAACAAGTAAATTTTAAAAAAATGTTGATTTTATCAAAAAAATCTGTCATAATAATGTAAATAGGTTAAATATTATTCGCCGTCGCAGAATATGTCACAGTGTTTATGCAAGGCGATTTTTAAAGGAGAATTTACTATGACGATACTTGACAGTGTAAAAGGAACAGTAAATACAGCCGTTGATACAATTTCTTCGGTCGCTCAGACAATAGTTGAAAAAAACAGAACAAACGCAAAGCTCAACAGATTAAGACTTGTTATGAAGAGCGAAAGCGAGCTTATGAACAGAGCATATATTGCTCTCGGTAAAGCAATGTATGACAGTAAAAAGAAGGGCACAAAGGTTGACGATGCCGAGTGTGAAAAGCTCTTAAAAGTTATTGACAACTCAAAGGCTAAAATTGCAAAGGCAAGAGAGTGTTACAGAAAGATTGTTGATTGTTCAAACGATATTTTCTATGGCAACCCTGAGGCCGCTCCAGAAGTAAAAGATGACGATATTGTTGACATAACAGTAGCCTGCTCAAATGAGAATGAGTACAAGTCTTCACCCTTTAAGGAAGAAAAACCTTCAAAGGAAGAACCGACCGCAGAAAAGGCAGAAACTGTTCACGAAGAAAAGGCAGAAGTTGCACCTGAAGAAAAGGCAGAGCCTGAACATATCACAAACATCTGTGACCTCAAGGCAGAGCTTGAGGCAAAGCGTGAAGAAGGTTTTGCACAGCCTTCCGATACGGATGAAGCCGATGACGGCGAAGCTCCTCACGGCGAACTTTTCTGATAAAATTAATATCTGAAGCCGAGAACCTGCCGATTACGGCAGGTTCTTCTGCATTTTGAGATACATTAAAATCGGAACGACTCTCTTTTTTGCCTACAAGGCAAGAAAAATCTGCACTAGATTATACATTATGCTACTTCTGTGTATTGAATTTTTGTGATAAAAATGGTAAAATTCATCAAAGGTGAAAATATTCTGAATTAGAATTATTTTCCTCGCAAAAAATACTATAATTAATCAGATATGCACAATGAGATTACTATGTATTGATTTCGGAGGCACAAGTTGAAATTAGGATTGGATATTGGCTCAACAACAATAAAATGTGTTGTGCTTGACGACGAAAACAAATTAATATACAGCACATATGAAAGGCACTATTCCCAGATTACGGAAAAGATTGCCGAAATTCTTGCGCTTGTACGAACAAAGATTGACGGCGTTGAAAATGCTGCCGTAGCTCTTTCGGGTTCTGCCGGAATGGGTGTTGCCGAGGCTATTGGCATCGACTTCATTCAGGAGGTTTACGCAACAAGAGTTGCCGCTAATACTTTTATTCCCGGTACAGATGTTGTAATCGAACTCGGCGGTGAGGACGCAAAAATCTTGTTCCTCACAAACGGACTTGAAGTAAGAATGAACGGTACCTGCGCCGGCGGTACAGGTGCATTCATTGACCAGATGGCAACACTCCTCAATGTTAAGCTTGAGGATATGGACGAACTTGCAAAACAGCACGAAAAGACATACACAATCGCATCAAGATGCGGTGTTTTTGCAAAGACCGACATTCAGCCGCTCCTCAATCAGGGCGCAAGAAAGAGCGACATTGCAGAGAGTATTTTTAATGCGGTTGTAAGCCAGACTGTTGCAGGTCTTGCACAGGGCAGAGAAATTGAGGGTCAGATTGTATATCTCGGCGGTCCTCTCACATTTATGAGTGAACTTCGCAACTGCTTTGACCGCACACTCGGGACAAAGGGTATCTGCCCCGAGAATTCACTTTATTATGTTGCCTGCGGTGCGGCTTTGTGTGCTGAAAAGCCTATTGACTTTGACAAGGTTATCAGCGAGGTAAAGAACTACCGTGGCAGCGGTAACTTTGCTTTTAATAAACCGCTCTTCAACAACGAGGAAGAATACAAGGAGTTCTGCGACCGTCACGCAAAGGCTGATGTCAAGCAAAAAGAACTCAAGGGCTACACAGGCAAGGCTTATATCGGTATGGACGCAGGTTCAACAACCGTAAAGGGCGTTGTCCTCAACGATGACGGCGAGCTGCTCTATTCAAAATATCTCCCGTCAAAGGGAAATCCCGTTGAGATTATGAAGGGATTCCTTGACGAGGTTTACAAAATCAATCCCGAAATAAATGTTGTTTCTTCTGCCGTAACAGGTTACGGTGAGGATATTATAAAGAACGCATTTGCGGTTGATTACGGGATTGTTGAAACAATTGCACATTTTACCGCCGCAAAATACTTTATGCCAGATGTTGAATTTATCATTGACATCGGCGGTCAGGATATCAAATGCTTTAAGATACATAACGGCGCAATTGATAACATCTTCCTTAACGAGGCTTGTTCATCGGGTTGCGGAAGCTTTTTACAGACATTTGCAAACGCTCTCGGCTATGAGATTGCCGACTTTGCAAAGCTCGGACTTTTTGCAAAGCGTCCCGTTGACCTCGGTTCACGCTGTACCGTATTTATGAATTCAAGCGTTAAGCAGGCTCAGAAAGACGGTGCGACAATTGAGGATATCTCCGCGGGTCTTTCTCTCAGTGTTGTAAAGAATGCACTTTACAAGGTTATCCGTGCATCAAGCCCCGATGAACTCGGCAAGCGTGTTGTAGTTCAGGGTGGTACTTTCCTTAATGATGCCGTTTTGCGTGCGTTTGAACAGGAGATGGGCGTTGAAGTTGTCCGTCCTAACATCGCAGGTCTTATGGGCGCTTACGGTGCGGCTCTTTATGCAAAGAAAAAGTCAAAGGGTGTTGGCAAGAGCACAATTTCCGACAAAAAGGCACTTGATGAATTTGTTCACGAAATCAAGGTTGCTAACTGCGGTATGTGCAGTAACAACTGCCGTCTTACAATAAATTCATTTGGTAAGGGCAGAAAGTTCATTGCAGGAAACCGTTGTGAAAGACCAATCACAAAGAAGGCTCCTGCAAACGATATGAATATGTATGCATACAAGCTCAAACTTATTGACTCCTATAAGCCTGTTGAGGGCATAAGAGGTAAGCTTGGAATGCCGATGGCTCTCAATATGTATGAACTTTATCCGTTCTGGTACAGATTCTTTACAGAGCTTAAGTTTGAGGTGTTCCACTCACCGTATTCAACAAGAAAACTCTATCAGAGAGGCCAGCAGACAATTCCGAGTGATACTGTCTGCTTCCCTGCAAAGCTTGTTCACGGTCACATTCAGACGCTTATAGATATGGGTGCAGAAACAATTTTCTACCCCTGTCTTTCCTATAACTTTGACGAGCATCTCGGCGATAACCACTACAACTGTCCTGTTGTTGCCTACTATCCCGAGGTTATCAAGAACAATATGAAGGATATCCGCAAGGTGCACTTCATCAAGGAATACTTCGGTATTCATCGCCCGAACGATTTCCCGAAAAAAGCCTATGAAAGACTTTCGTTCCACTTCCCCGACCTCACCCTTAACGAGGTCAGAAATGCGGCTAAGCTTGCATATCAGGAACAGGAAAATTACAGAAAAAAGGTTATCGACAAGGGCAACGAGATTATTGCCAAGGCTGAAAAAGAGGGCAAAAAGATTTTTGTTCTTGCAGGCAGACCTTACCACATTGATCCCGAAATTAACCACGGAATCGACAGACTTATCTCAGGTTTTGATGTTGCAATCGTCAGCGAAGATGTTATCTCTCCGAGAGTTGAACACTTCCAGACCCATGTCCTCAACCAGTGGACATATCACGCAAGACTTTATGCGGCGGCAAAGTATGTTACAACAAGAAAGGATATGGAGCTTATTCAGCTTGTTTCCTTTGGTTGCGGTGTTGATGCGATTACAACCGATGAGGTAAGAGAGATTCTTGAAAGTAAAAACAAGATTTACACTCAGATTAAGATAGATGAAATTACAAACCTCGGAGCAGTTAAAATCCGAGTTCGCAGTTTGCTTGCTGCACTTGAAAACGATTGATGAAAGGAAATTCTGTTATGGCAGAGTTGAAGTATGACAAAAAAACAGGTCGTTTGCTGTTTACAAAGCAGATGAAAAAGGAATATACAATCCTTATGCCAAATATGGCGCCGATTCACTTTAAGATACTTGAAAAGGTGTTCAATTACTACGGCTATAAGTCTGATTTGCTCAACACAACAGGTCCCGAGATTGCACAGACAGGCCTTAAATATGTTCACAACGATACCTGTTATCCGGCTTTGCTGGTTATAGGTCAGTTCATCAACGCTCTGCAGAGCGGAAAGTATGATGTTCACAAGGTTGCTCTGATGATTACTCAGACAGGCGGCGGATGTCGTGCATCTAACTATATTTTCCTTTTGAGAAAGGCTCTAAAAAAGGCAGGATTTGAGTTCGTTCCCGTAATTTCGCTTTCATTC
>CACXYD010000115.1 GCA_902771755.1 uncultured Ruminococcus sp.
TATAATTTTATAAATGTCACAAAGTAATTGTCATACTGTAGCGGCGAACACGGTTCGCCGCTACAAAATTATACATAACTTTCATTACATCAAAAAATTTTTATTAAACATAAAATTTCATCAAGGCGGGCGCCCAATGAGCGCCCCTACCGATTGTTTTGTGTGTACACACAAAACAAATGGCGGTCACTGACCGCCGCTACAGTATATTAACAACTTTCATATATACAAAAACAGTCGGGAAGCAATGGTTTGCATTTTGCAAACTGTCTGCCCGACCACAATTTTCAATTTTCCATTTTCAACTTTCAATTTTAAAAAAACTTCCGTTCGTGCATCTACGCTCTCACTTTGACACGATTGTCCGCCCGCCCTTAATTATCAATCATTCATTATTCTTGACATTTATCAAGAAAAAGATATAATGAAAACATACCCCATATGGTATGGAGGAACGAAAATGAAACAATGTATGGACTCACAAAATCTTCACCGCAGGCTGAAAAAAATCATTGGTCAGGTACAGGCGATTGACCGAATGATTGACGAAGATGTGCCGTGTGAAGACATTCTTTCACAGCTTAATGCGGCAAAATCCGCACTGCACAAATGCGGTCAGGTGGTTCTTGAGGGACACATCAAGCATTGCGTAAAAGACGGAATCGAACACGGCGATGCCGATAAGACAATTGAAGATTTCACAAAAGCGGTTGAGCGCTTTGCGAATATGGGTTAATTTGGGCAGTCTTTTGACTGCTCTTTTCTTTTGCGGTAATTTTTTAAACAGTTATGCGGAATTTTAAATTCACATAAATTAAAATTTTATAAATACGAATAAATCCGAAACTTGCAAATTGAAAAATATACTTGAATTATTATTTTGCCCTTGACAAACCTATACCCCCATAGGTATAATATACCCATACCCCATATGGTACAGAAGAGAGGCAGTTATATGAAAAAACTAATGGCAAAACTGGAACATCTGCTTGAACTCGGCGGCACAAAAAAGGATATTGTCCTGTTGTGCATTTCGGGAGTTGCACTCATTTTAAGTCTTATGAAAGTTTTTCCGCTTCCGTTTGACATTGCGTGGGTGGCAATTATCCTGTGCGGTGTTCCGATTATACTTGAGGCTATCATCGGACTTGTGACATCTTTTGACATAAAAGCCGATGTACTTGTTTCGCTCGCACTTGTTGCATCGGTGTGTATCGGTGAAGATTTTGCCGCAGGTGAAGTTGCGTTTATTATGCAAATCGGTGCGTTGCTTGAGGATCTTACGGTTGCAAAGGCTCGTGCAGGAATTGAAAAGCTCGTCCACCTCACTCCCCAAACTGCAAGGGTGATTGACGGTGACAGCGAAAAGATTATTCCTGCCGAAAAAGTTAAGGTCGGCGAAGTTCTTCGTGTTCTTCCGGGCGAAACGATTCCTGTTGACGGAATCATCACATCGGGACAGACTTCGATAAATCAGGCTGTTATGACGGGCGAATCGCTACCCGTTGACAAAACCGAGGGTGACAGCGTTTCGAGCGGTACTGTTAATCAGTTTGGTGCGTTTGAGATGGAAGCCACAAAAGTCGGTGAGGACAGTTCAATTCAGCGAATGATTCGACTTGTTCAATCAGCAGATGCAGGCAAGGCTAAAATAGTCGGCATTGCAGACCGTTGGGCAACCTGGATTGTTGTTATCGCACTCACAGCCGCCGCAATAACTTGGCTCATCAGCGGTGAAATTATCAGAGCGGTTACAATTCTCGTAGTATTCTGCCCGTGTGCATTGGTTCTTGCAACTCCGACCGCAATCATGGCGGCAATCGGAAACGCTACGAAACACGGTTTTCTTGTACGAGAAGGTGACGCACTTGAAAGACTTGCCAAAGTCAAGATGATTGCCTTTGATAAGACAGGTAAGCTGACAGTCGGCACACCAAAAGTTGTTGCCGTAAAAAGCACAGACAAAAATTTTGATAAAGACGAGGTCTATGCTCTTGCGGCTTGTGCAGAGCAGCTTTCCGAACATCCTCTCGGCAAGGCGATTGTAAATTCATATAAGCAGAACAAAGGCAGTAGCCTTGTGCCGACAGAACAGTTTGAGATGATTCCCGGTCACGGCATAAGTGCTGTTGTAAACGGCAAAACAATCCTTGCAGGCAACCCCGAATTGCTTGCAAAACATAATGTTGTTATGTCAGAAAATGACGGCAACACATATCTTGAACAGGGCTGTACGGTAACATACATTTCGGCTGACGGCAAATATATCGGTTACATAGTACTTTCGGACACATTAAGAGAAGAAAGTGCCGATATGATTGACCGCCTTATAAAACTCGGAGTATCCCCCGTTTTGCTGACGGGCGACAATAAAAATGCCGCTCAGAACATTGCTAACAAGCTCCACATTACAGAGGTTCATTCGGAATGTCTGCCCGAGGACAAACTCAATCACATTGAAAATTGTCAGAACTCAGGCAAGCCTGTGTGTATGATAGGTGACGGCATTAATGATGCACCTGCGCTTAAAAAGGCAATGGTCGGAATTGCAATGGGCGGTGTCGGTAGTGATATTGCAGTTGATGCGGCAGACATTGCGCTTGTTGATGACGAAGTTAAGGAACTCCCCCACCTTCTCGCACTTTCAAAACGAATGATGACAACAATTAAAATCAATCTTTCGTTCTCAATGGGACTGAACTTTCTTGCAATTATTCTTGCGATAACGGGTATTCTCAACCCTGTTGTGGGTGCGCTCGTTCACAACGCAGGTTCGGTTCTTGTAATTATAAATTCAGCGTTGTTGTTAAAATGGTCAAGCAAAAAAATCGGTAAAAATTAATCGGAGGGAAATAATTATGGTTATCAGCATTATAGGAATGATCATCGGCATTATCGTTGCAATCGTTGGCTGTGTTTATCTTGTCAGAGAAAAAGACGACAAAGATTCAAGGAAAATTTACGGCACAATAAGCGTAATCGGTCTTGCGGTTTTTGTCGCAATGCTTGTAAAACTTATTTTTGAAATCATGTAATATCAGTTTATCCAAACACCCCCAACCGCCGTTTTTATAAGCAGGCAGTTGGGGGTGTTGATTTTTTTGTAGCGGCGATCAGTGATCGCCAATCGGTTTGGTTGAAAAACCAAACCGACTTAATACAAATTATTTGTTTAAGATAATTATGATGTAAAAATATAATTGTTATTTTATTCATTTCGTGTTTACACACGAAATGATTGGCGAACACGGTTCGCCGCTACAGTTAAACAATTACTTTGCGACATTTATAAAATTATATTTATCATAAAATTTGTACGATTACTTGCGGGCGTCCGATGAACGCCCCTACCGGATAATAATAACTTTTCGACTTTTAGCAAAATTTATTGTTAATAAAATAATTTCTGCGATTACTTGACGGGCGGATAATATCCGCCCCTACGGGATTGCAAAAATAATTGCAATGCTACGCTCGGGCAAAATATGTTTTTATTATTACATACTATCTTCCCGAACCGGGTGCAGCGGCACGCTGCCGGTCAATCTGATTTTTGATTTTATCAAAGGTAACACCGTATTTTTCGGCGATGTCTTTGGCATAGCTTACACCTTGGGGCGGGGCGATGAAAACTTTGAACGAACGCTGTCCGTTTTCGACACCTGTTACCAAACTTTCAACCTTGCTGTCGCCTTTTACGGTTGTGTTCACCTCGTCAAGATTGCGAGCCAAATCGTGCATATGTGTATTAAAAATCGCCCTTGTGCCGAGATATCTCATTGACTTTACAACATCACGGGCAATGTACAAACCCTCGGCAACATTGGTTGTTGCAAGGCTTTCGTTGAGCAAAAGCAGACTGTAACGGCTTGCCGAGGAGAAAATTTCGGCAAGCCTTTTGCTTTCTTCACCGAGTCTGCCGAGGTCAATGGTATCGTTTTCATCGGCCGGAAAATGCGTGAAAATGCTGTCGCATGGGCTGAATTTCATCTGCGTTGCGGGAACATAGATTCCGTTCTGAGCAAGCAGAAACGCAAGTCCGACCGCCTGAGTAATCGTGGTTTTACCGCCACGGTTCGGGCCTGTCAGAATGTAAATTCGCCTGTCATCGTCAAAATCAATATCGTTTGTGACAATATCCAAGTTCTCACCGTTTGCCGATTTGATGCCGAGTTTGAGGTTGTAAACATCTCTGAGATAGCAGTTTCTGTCATCTTTTGGCAAAACTTCCGCCTTGCAGAGCGGAAGTTTTTTCTTTTTTATCTTATCGCAAAGTTCAGCAAAACGGATATAGAAAATGATTTCGGGCATAAGCGAAACGAACGAGTAGCCGTTGACATTGACATACCTGTTGAGCATTGATTTTATGTCATTTACGGTTCTGCGGAGGATGTCGGTCACAACATTTTTGAGTGCGTCCGACATAGGATCTGCGCCCGTGAGCGAGCTGTTCATGGTGTGGTTGACATCCTGCTGAGCGCCCACAACAAACTGTCCGAGTCCGAACTGCGAGGTTGACGGATTGGACGGATGAAAGCTTAAAAATCCCGAAACATCGTTGCCGTGGTGCAGTTCGCTGTCACGGTTTGCAAACTTCATAAATCTTTTGAGGATACCGCTGTCGGTAAATTCCTTGTCATTGAGCGAGATTACACCCACACTCTTTGGGCGGAGTAAATCGTCAAGATTCACACCGAGGGTAATGCTCTTGAGCTTTTGCGCCTTTGCAAGCGTGTCGATAATATCCTTTTTCAAGTCGGGAAAACCGCTGTCATTGTAGATTGACTGAACATTTTTCTTGAGTTCAAGCAGTCCCTCTGACTTTACATCAATTGTTTCAAGCGTGTTTTTTATTCTTGTAATGCAATCGACATAGCCGTCCATTTCACGAAGTCGGTTCACAAGCTGCCACAAGGATGATGCTTCGGTATCCTTCTGAAAGCGTTCAATTTCACGCAAATCGTTAAGCTTTACAAGGAGTGCGGAGAGGTCATCACGCAATTTGGGAAAGCGGAGAAAATCTTCAAAAACATCACAACGATATTTTATAACTTCCTCGTCATCCGTAATATTTATTAACAACTGCTTTATGCTGTTGCGTTCATACTGCTCTTTTGTGAGAGCGTCACATATATAATCAACCGACAAATCATTGAGAGCCTCTTTGTTGAGGGTTCTGTAGGTTGCATTTGAATTTGTCGGGTGCAATAAGCTGAAATTTTCCATAATTCACCGCCGAAAGAATTTGCCGTATAACGGCTTTAATTGAATGATAGCACAAAAATTTTTCGTTTTCAATCGACAAATCAAAAATTTGCACTTTGGCTGATTGTGTGATATCATAGCTGTGGAGCAATTTGCTCTCAAAATAAAAATAACGGTCAGGAGGATTGACTTATGGATAAAAAGATGCTTGACAGAATTAATGAGCTTGCAAAAAAGAAAAAGGAGCAGGGACTTACCGAGGCTGAACAGAAGGAGCAGAAAGAGCTCTACAAAATTTATCTCGGTGAAATCCGCACACAGTTCAACGCAACACTCGACAATGTAAGCGTTGAAGAAAAAGACGGCACGGTAAGACCGTTCAAAGAGGCATACAAAAAGCCGTATGACAAGAACTGATTTTGACAATCGGACAAAAGTCATATAAAAATTCAATTACATAACCAAACAAAAAAGCAGTTCCGATTTTGGAACTGCTTTTGTTTTATAAAGTTACCTATTACTTGTATCTTCTGCCGCCCTTGGAGTTATTCTTCGGGAGCTGAATTTCGGCAGTATCGTATTTACTGCGTCTTTCGGGCTTTTTGGCGGAAGATGAGTAATCATCGGCATAATCATCGTTACTGCTGTAACGCTGTGACTGTGCCGGTTTGCTCTTTGGAGCATGACCTTTGCCTACT
>CACXYD010000116.1 GCA_902771755.1 uncultured Ruminococcus sp.
TTATTTTTTCTTCTTTTTTTCGACATAAAAATCTCCCCTTAAAGTATCCTTGAAATTTTTGTTTTTTCAAGTGTCTACTTTAAGGGGATTATATCATTTTGTAAAAACAAGGCTGTTTTTGTCAGAAACCGTAATCTGTGTGCCGATAAAATCTGCATATGCATTGTTAATAATTTTCTGAGTTGCAGTAGCTGAAACAGGGGAGATGTTCATTTTTGTTGCTTTGCGGATAAGTCGTGTGATAAAGACAAATTCTATGCCGACTAATATTTCTGGCAATTGCAGTACTTTATCTGCCGACAGAATTTCCACAATAACTTTGTCATCTGTTTCCTCAATGTGATAAAGCAACGCTCCGATTAACGGCTTGTATTCTGCCAAACGCTTTAAACAGGCAAGTGCGTTTTTACTGCAATATGCCGCAAAAACAGGCGGTGAAAATGTTTCAATTCCTTCTGATGATGCAAGCTTAATGGGAATTTGCTCATTTTCACAAAGGATGTCTATTGCCTGCATAAAACGAAAATATTCCTCGGTACTCAGAGACGGAGATTGCCTTGAAAACAAATCTTCGGGCAACTCGGCTTTTTTGAGAATTTCTTCAACAGACAAACCCATTTTCGTGAGATATGCTCCGTAGTTTTTGTCTACTAAAAAGTGTTTCAAGGTATCACTCCTGTTCAAAATAATGTTAGCTGAAATGCTTGATTACAAAGTCAAATACTCTGTCACCAAAAAGTTTGTGCGTCAGAACCATCGGTTTTGCACCGAAACCGATAAGATAGCGTGTGCGTGGTCTGCGTTTTGTAACCGCTTTGCGGACGGTTTTTGCAATGAGTTCGGGCTTTGAAAGCATATTTCCACTGTAGTTCTTAATCATACCGTCAGCCGCTTTATTTGCCGCTTCGGCATACGCTCCGTTTGACGAGGTCTTTTTCAGATTTTTTGCGGCAATAATTCCCCAGTCGGTCTTGATTCCGCCCGGCTCCACCACAACAACATCAATTCCGAACGGCTTTAATTCCATACGCAGACAGTCCGAAAGTCCTTCAACAGCATATTTTGTTGCGTGGTACCAACCGCCGAATTTCGTCCAGATTTTACCGCCCATGGAAGAAATGTTAATAATTTTTCCGTAGTGATTTTCACGCATAGCAGGTGTGACAAGCTGAATGAGCCTTGCCATTCCGAATAGGTTTACATCAAACTGTCGTTTTCCTTCGCTGATCGGAACATCTTCAATTGCACCGTACGAACCGTAACCTGCGTTGTTTACAAGAACATCTATGCTTTTTTCTTTTGCAAGAATAGTGTTTACGCAATACAGAATAGATTCGTCTTTTGTGAGGTCGAGTTCAATCGGAATAATACCGTCTTTTTCTAACTCTGACATCTTCTCAATTCGTCTTGCGGCGGCATAAACTTTAAATCCGCTTGCCTTGAGTTCTCTTGCAATCGACATTCCTATTCCGCTTGATGCTCCCGTGACCAATGCTGTTTTTGCCATAATATAACCTCCGTTTTTTATTGTGGATATATTATAGATAAAAAGTGTGCCGATAAGAATATCATAAGATGCCGTTGTAAGTGCAAATCACGCCATTAGCATTTAATTCATTATAACTGAAAATCTATTTGTATTCAAATAAAAACGGCATAATCTCAATGTTGAAATTATGCCGTTATGCTTATGTTTGATTAATGTTGAAAAAAATCTGATTTCAATTGCAATTTATCACTTTAAATCGCTGAAAGAAATTCTTGAGTATGTATCATTGTTGAGTGTAAGTGTGCCGCCGTCAACAGAGTATGTGTATTTATCTGTTGTTTTCTGGTCGGAGGTTGTGTATGTTGAAACAATCTTGCCTTCGCTTGCCGTATAGTTTGAATATGCAAACATATAATCAAAAAGGTTCTGATACATAATTCCGCTTTCGTCAAAGCAAAGATACTCACCGCTCTCTGACATCCAACAGCCTACAAGCTTATCATCAATTGATGCGTCCTTGTCGGGAGTGGGGATAAAGTCGGGATTGTCAGCCTTTTTGAGCGTTGAAACCGCCTTAGTATCCGTGTTTGTGAGTTCGGCAGTCTTTTTATCTTCTGAAAGCTTGTAGGTGTAAGTACCGTTCAAACCGAAAACAAGCTTTGTTGTGAATGTCGGATTGCTGTTATCATCTGTACCGTAGGTGTACGAGCCAAAATAACCCGATGTTCCGCTGATGAGAATAGACTTGCCATCACCGTTAAACATATAGTAAAAGCTTTCATACTGCGAACCCTCGCCCGAGGTTATCTGCCATGTGCCTACAAGGTCATCATCGGCATTTTCTTTGCAGGTGTGCAACGATTTCAAGTCAAACGATTCATTCGCCGTGTCGGATTTTGTAGTGCCTTCCGTAGCCTGTACGGTTGTCTGAACTTCTGTGGGGGTTGTGGTATCCGCTGTTGAAGAATTTGCCGATTCGGAACATCCTGTGAATGCGGCAACCGAAATGGCAATCGCACCGACTAAAATAGTTTTTTTGAAATTCTGTTTTGTTATGTTCATTTTATACCTCTGTCATCACATAATAAGCCTGTCAAAGCAAACAAAATAGAGCAAATATTCAGTAAAACAGGCAATACAATACTATTTTATAATTTACGGAACATATTGTCAATACAGAAAAATAAATTACAAAATTTTTGTTTAAAAAAAGTTTTTCCGTCTTGATAATCACAGGTCGATTTGTTATAATAATAGGTAATAATAAAAATCGAATTTTGTAGTATGGAGGAATAATATGCTGAATACAAGTTATGACGAAAAATTTGGCAAGAAGGGCCTTACATTCGACGATGTTCTCCTTATTCCGGGTGAATCCGATGTTGAACCCAAGAATGTTGATGTGTCAACTCATCTTACCAAGACAATCAAACTTAACACTCCGCTTATGACTGCCGCTATGGATACCGTTACCGAAACAGATATGGCAATTGCCATGGCTCGCGAGGGCGGTGTTGGTATTATTCATAAGAATATGTCAATTGAAAAGCAGGCAGATCAGGTTGACAGAGTAAAGAGAAGTGAAAACGGCGTTATCGTTAATCCGTTCTTCCTTTCTCCCGAGAACACAGTAAGAGATGCTGACGAACTTATGGGCAAGTACAAAATTTCAGGTGTTCCGATTTGTCGTGACGGCAAGCTTGTCGGCATTATCACAAACCGTGATATGCGTTTTATGACAGGCGCTGATTTTGCACAGCCGATTTCTGCTGTTATGACACACGAAAACCTTGTTACCGCTCCTGTTGGCACAACTCTTGAGCAGGCTCAGCAGATTCTCCGTGAACACAGAATCGAAAAGCTCCCGATTGTCGGCAAGGACGGCAGTCTTAAGGGACTTATCACAATCAAAGATATCGAAAAGAGCGTTCAGTATCCTAACTCTGCTCGTGATGACAAGGGCAGACTCATCTGCGGTGCCGCTATCGGTGCTACAAAGGATGTTCTCGACAGAGTTGCCGCTCTTGTTGAGTCACAGGTTGATGTTGTTGTTCTTGACTCTGCACACGGTCACAACTCAAATGTTGTTCAGTCTGTTGCAAAGGTTAAGAAGGCATATCCGAACCTTCCTCTTATTGCAGGTAACATTGCTACAGCAGAAGCTGCAAAGGCTCTTATCGACGCAGGTGCAGACGCTATTAAGGTTGGTATCGGCCCCGGTTCTATCTGTACAACAAGAATTGTTGCAGGTATCGGTGTTCCTCAGATTACAGCTATCTATGATGCCGCTTGTGAAGCATCAAAGTACGGTATTCCTGTAATCGCAGACGGCGGTATCAAGTACAGCGGTGATATCGTTAAGGCACTTGCCGCAGGCGGTAGCGTTGTAATGGTCGGTTCACTTGTTGCAGGTTGTGCCGAAAGCCCCGGTGAAAACGAAATCTATCAGGGCAGACAGTTCAAGGTTTACAGAGGCATGGGCAGTCTTGGCGCAATGGGCAAAGGCAGTGCAGACAGATACTTCCAGGCAAGCAACAACAAGTTTGTTCCCGAAGGCGTTGAAGGTCGTGTACCTTACAAGGGACCGCTCTCAGACACAATTTATCAGATGCTCGGCGGACTTCGTGCAGGTATGGGTTACACAGGTTGTGCAACAATCAAGGACCTTCACGAGAAGGCAAGATTTGTTCAGATTTCAGGTGCAGGTCTGCGTGAAAGCCATCCGCATGATATTCAGATTACAAAAGAAGCTCCAAACTACTCTTATCATTCATAATTGATAAATTATAAAAATTCGCATAAAATAAAAGAAAAGGATGTGCCGACAGTTTATGTACAGACTCGGAATTGATCTGGGCGGAACAAACATTGTAGCCGGTGTTGTTGACGAAAATTACGAAATTATCGCAAAGGCAAGCTGTAAGACAAATGTACCCCGTCCCGAAAGCGAAATCTGCGACAGTATGGCAGATGTTGCATTAAAGGCAATTGAAAAAGCAAAACTCACAATTGATGATATTGAGTCAATCGGTATCGGCGTACCGGGTGCGGTTAACCCGAAAACAGGCGTTATCGAGTATTCAGCTAACCTTTTCTTCCACAACTGGCAGGTTGTCAAGATGATGGAGGAAAGACTCAACACTAAGATTTGCGTTGAAAACGATGCAAACGCTGCCGCTCTCGGCGAGTATCTCGCAGGCAGTGCAAAGGGTGCAAAGAATGCTATTGCAATCACACTCGGCACAGGTATCGGCGGCGGTATCATCATCAACGGCAAGATTTACAGCGGTTCTAACTATGCAGGCGCTGAGCTTGGCCATATGGTTATCGTAAAAGACGGTAAGGAATGTGCGTGCGGCAGAAAGGGTTGTTGGGAGTCATATGCATCCGCAACAGGTCTTATCAACCTCACAAAGCAGGAAATCCTCAAAGAAAACTTTGACTTCAGCTACATGCTTAAGTCTTGTGACGGCGATATTAACAAGGTTACAGGCAAGACTGCTTTTGATGCTGTTCTTGCAGGTGACGCAAACGCAAAAGCTGTAATTGACGAGTATATCGGTTACCTCGCTTGCGGTCTTGTAAATATCATCAATATTTTCCAGCCTGATATTCTTTGTATCGGCGGCGGTATTTCAAATCAGGGCGAGAATCTTCTTGCTCCGCTCCGTACAATTGTTGAAAAGGAAAGATATACAAAGCATAACGATAAGCAGACCATCATCTGCAAGGCAAGCCTTGGCAATGATGCAGGTATTATCGGTGCGGCTTTTCTTGAGTAATTGACAAACTATTAAATTTTATTTCGTGATTTCGGGCAGAAAGCTCACATTTTCTGCCCGAAAAAGCGGATTTTTAAAACAATAAAAACTTTTTTAAAAAAATTAAAAAAAAGTATTGACAAATCGTCCTTTTTGCCCTATAATAAATCTTGCTGATTTCGGTTAGCAAATCTTCATGTTTTACATGGCGGAATAGCTCAGCTGGCTAGAGCATTCGGTTCATACCCGAAGTGTCGTAGGTTCAAGTCCTATTTCCGCTACCATATTTGGCCCGGTGGTCAAGCGGTTAAGACACCGCCCTTTCACGGCGGTAACACGAGTTCGATTCTCGTCCGGGTCACCAAATATATTTGCCGGTGTGGTGGAATAGGCAGACACAAGGGACTTAAAATCCCTCGGTCATTGCGACCGTACCGGTTCAAGTCCGGTCACCGGCACCAAAAAACAGCCACGAGGGCTGTTTTTTTCGTTTCGGTGACTTTTGGCTCTATGTCAATAGTTGGGGTAGCATTAAAACAGAATAATTGAAATGGCTCAATGTCAATAGTTGGGGTAACCCGAAAAAATAGAATAAAGTATAATTACAAGCGACAGAGAATTAAACTGTCGCTTGTTTTGTTGTCGAAT
>CACXYD010000117.1 GCA_902771755.1 uncultured Ruminococcus sp.
ATGCCGATGTGCTTGTTCACGCAATTATGGACGCACTTCTCGGTGCGGCGGCTCTCGGTGATATCGGAAAGCTGTTTCCCGATACTGATGAAAAGTATAAGGATGCAGACAGTATTCTTCTTTTGAAAGAGGTGTGCCGTGTGCTTGCCGAGTACAACTACAGAATTGTCAATATCGACTCAACCGTTATTGCTCAACAGCCAAAGCTGAAACCGCATATTGACGAAATGAGAAAAAATATCGCCAATGCCTGCGGAATTGATATTTCGCTCGTCAGCGTTAAGGCTACTACCGAGGAAAAGCTCGGCTTTACAGGCAGACTTGAGGGCATTTCCGCTCACGCAGTTTGTCTTATTGAACAATATTAAATAAAATGTATTAAATACCTCTGTTTTTATTGACTTATTTGTGCAGAAATTGTATAATAGTGTCAAAAACAAACGGAGGTATTTTTTATGCGTTTTTATTCTAACGGCTATGGCTCTTCCGTAGCAGGTACATCTTTTGGACTTGGCTTGGCGGCTGTAATCATTTCAATTATTTTGACGATTCTTTTGGCAATTTTAGTTGTTCCCGAAAAGAGAAGGAATGGGCTTCCAAAGTTCTTTCAGGTTATACATGATATTTGTGACTTTAAGGGACTTCTTCTCGAAAAGGTTCTCAAGATTCTTTACATTTTCTCAACAATCAATGTTATGCTCACAGGTATTTTCACTTGGTTCTCAGGTGGATATAACTTTGGTATGACATTCCTTGCCGGATTGCTTATCCTCGTTTTGGGTCCTATCCTTGTAAGACTTGCCTACGAATTTTTGATGCTTTTCGTTCTGCTCGTTAAGAATGTTATTCAGATTAATAACAAGCTCAACGGCAAGAATGATAATCCTTTTGCAAACAATATTGATTTAAATCAGTTTAAAAATTCTAATGCACCCGAACAAAATTACACAAGTCCTTATGCACAGCCTGTGCAGCCGATTCAGCCTGAACAGCCTATGCCACAGAACAATTATCAGCCACAGCAGAACAATGACAGCGTAAGATTCTGCACAACCTGCGGTACAAAAATCACAGGCAACACAGATGTTTGCCCTAACTGCGGAAAACATCTTAACTGATTATTACATACATTCGACACCTTGTTCATATTAATGAACGAGGTGTTTTTTATGTTAAGAAAGGCATTTGTTTCAATAACATTGTGTGCGGTGCTTTTAATGTCACCGTTTGTCGGATTAAAAGTGAATGCTCTGAGCGCAGACAGCATATCCGCTCCGTCTGCCCTGCTTATGGAATCGTCAACAGGCAAAATCCTTTTTGAGAAAAATCCGCATGAGCAAAGACCGTGTGCATCAGTAACAAAGGTAATGACGCTGTTGCTCGTTTTTGAGGCTATCGACAGCGGAAAATTAAGCCTTGACGATGAAATTACGGCATCCGAACATGCCGCCGGAATGGGCGGAAGTGACATTTGGCTTGAAAAAGGCGAAACGATGAGTGCGGATGATATGATAAAGGCGACAGTTGTGGCGTCTGCAAATGATGCGGCAGTTGCACTTGCGGAGCATATTAGCGGCAGTGAGGACGCTTTTGTTGAAAAAATGAACAGCCGTGCCAAAGAACTCGGAATGAACGATACTGTTTTCAAAAACTGCAACGGTCTTGATGAGGAGGGGCATATAACTTCTGCCTATGATGTTGCACTTATGTCGAGAGAATTGACAAAACATGAGAAAATTTTTGACTACACATCAATCTGGCTTGACAATCTTCGTGGCGGTAAAACTCAGATTGTCAACACAAACAAGCTGTTGAAAACCTATAACGGAATTACAGGGCTGAAAACAGGCACGACAAACGATGCGGGATGTTGTATGTCTGCAACCGCAACAAGGGGAGATGTTTCGTTGATAAGCGTTGTTCTCGGTTGCAAAACAGGTAAGGAACGATTTGCAGATGCGGCGGCACTTCTTGATTACGGTTTTGCAAATATTTCTGTAAAAGAATTAACACTCCCCGAAGATATGCCGAAAAGCATTGAAGTAAACGGCGGTATGACCGACAGCGTAAAGCTTGAATGTAAGGTTTCTTCCAAAATAGTGGTTGACAAGGGAAACGGCGCTAAAATTACAACCGAAATCGACCTGCCAGACAAGATTGACGCACCTGTTGAAAAAAATCAGAAGATAGGTACGCTTACATATCTTGTCAATTCAAAAAAAGCGCAGAGTTTTGATATTTGTGCCGGCGATTCTGTTCGGAAAACAAGCTTTGGTGCATTGTTTGAATATGTGTTTGCCTCGCTGATTTCACTTTGATTTTGTCTAAAAATCAAGTGCTTGTGCATTGTTATTAAAAACAGTACAAAAAACAATGCGGGTTTATTTTAAAAATTCACAAATTGACCTTGCAAAAACGCTCATATTATAGTATAATAAAACAACAAAGATACTTATTGCGATTCTATTTTCGCTATAGGAATTTTGGAGGAATTTATAAATGGCAACAAAGTTAAATGACAAGTATTTAAGTGATTTTATCGGCGAACACGAGTATGACGGTGTTGCTGCCGAAGTTAAAGCAGCTCACAAGGTATTGCATGACGGCAGCGGCCTCGGCAACGACTTTTTGGGTTGGCTCAACCTTCCTACAGATTATGATAAGGAAGAGTTTGCACGCATCAAGAAGTGTGCAGAGAAGATCAAGAAGGATACTGATGTATTCGTTGTAATCGGTATCGGCGGTTCTTACCTCGGTGCAAGAGCGGCTATCGAATTTCTTTCATCACAGAACTACAACCTTACCTGCAAGGACACACCACAGATTTTCTTCACAGGTAACTCAATCAGCTCATCTGCACTTGCAGAAATCATGGAACTTTGCGAGGGCAAGGATGTTTCCGTAAACATGATTTCTAAGTCAGGTACAACAACTGAGCCTGCTATCGCTTTCCGTGTATTCCGTGAAATGCTCGAGAAGAAGTACGGTAAAGAAGGCGCAAGAGAGCGTATTTACTGCACAACTGACAAGGCTAAGGGTACACTTAAGGCTCTTGCTGACGAAGAAGGTTACGAAACATTTGTTGTTCCGGACGATGTAGGCGGCCGTTTCTCAGTTCTCACAGCAGTAGGTCTTCTTCCTATCGCAGTTTCAGGTGCTGATATTGACGCTCTTATGCAGGGTGCCGCAACAGCTCAGAAAGAATTTGACAACGATGATTTAAAGACAAACGATTGTTACAAATATGCTGCAATCAGAAATATGCTTTATCGCAAGGGCAAGACTATGGAAGTTATGGTTTCTTATGAACCTGCTTATACAATGATGTCAGAGTGGTTTAAGCAGCTCTTTGCAGAGAGTGAAGGCAAGGATAACAAGGGTATTTTCCCTGCAAGCGTTATCTTCTCAACAGACCTTCATTCACTTGGTCAGTACATTCAGGACGGCAGACGCACAATGTTTGAAACTGTTGTTCTCTTTGATAAATGTAAAAAAGAAGTTACTCTCGGTACAGACCCGACAAATGTTGACGGTCTTAACTTCCTTTCGGGCAAGACAATGGGATTCGTAAATCAGAAGGCTTTCGAGGGTACAGTTCTCGCTCACAATGACGGCGGTGTACCGAACATTGTTCTCAATGTTCCCGAAATGAACGAATCAGAGCTTGGCTATCTCATTTATTTCTTTGAGAAGGCTTGTGCTATTTCAGGTTATATGCTCGGTGTTAATCCGTTTAACCAGCCGGGTGTTGAAAGCTACAAGAAGAATATGTTCGCTCTTCTCGGCAAGCCGGGCTATGAGGATCAGAAGGCTGCTCTTGAGGCAAGACTCGGATAATTTCTTAATAAAGTATAACAACGGAGGAACTAATTATGGTTACTTTACTTATCGGTAAAAAAGGAACAGGCAAAACTAAAAAGCTCATCTCTCTTGCTAACGAGGCTGTTGCTGCTTCAACAGGCAATGTTGTTGTAATTGAAAAAGGCTCAAAGCTCACATATGATGTTACACACAAGGCAAGACTTATTGATACAGAGCAGTATCTCATCAGCGGTTACGATATGCTTTTCGGTTTTATCAGCGGTATCTGCGCAGGCAACTACGATGTTACTGACATTCTTGTTGACTCAACATTCAAGATTTGCCCGGAGGCTCTTGCAGGCCTTGAAACTTTCACAAAGAAGCTTCAGGATCTTGCTGAAACTGCATCAACTAACATTGTTCTCCTTATTTCTGCTGACGAAAGCGA
The DNA here is from genome assembly GCA_902771755.1 of uncultured Ruminococcus sp. GTDB lineage: Bacteria > Bacillota > Clostridia > Oscillospirales > Acutalibacteraceae > Ruminococcoides. Next base: position 4,250 of record CACXYD010000117.1, read on the forward strand.
AATTCCGGAGTCAATCAACGCTGTTTGCCAGAAGGTTTAATTGATACTTAAAAACAAACTTATCCCTCTCGCTTTTCGGGAGGGATTTTTGTATATACAATTGTATAAATTTAGCACCTTCGTCAATAATAGAAACGGAGGTGCTTTTTTATGAGCGATTATTATAACAGGAACAGAAAGAAAAAACGCAGTCGTCGTGAAAAAATCGGATTTTACACGGCCTGCTCAATTTGTCTTATTGCCGTTTGTATGGCGGTGTACTCAACCTACAATACATTATCAGTGCCAAGTGCCAAAACTCCTGCCGCAACTCAAAGCAATGAGGTTAAAGTCAATGAAAATGTTACCGGTATAACCCAAACTTTGCCCGAGGTTAAGCTTGATATCGAAGTTCCGACAATTGCGGCTACCGAAGAACCTGTAACAAATCCGACAGAAAGTTCAAAAACTGCTCTTGAAACAATGCTTTCAACAGATTTAAGTCTCAATTATCCGCTCAACTCAAATAAAGTTGTCCGTGAATACAGTGAAAAAAGCGTGTATTTTAAAACTTTGAATGTATGGAAACCGCACACGGGAGTTGATTTCGGCGGTAAACTCGGTGATGATGTAACCGCAATGACAGGCGGAGTGGTTACTAATGTGTGTGAGGACAAAATGCTCGGCAAAATCGTTGAAATTTCAACCGACAATGTCGTATGCAGATATTGCGGACTCGGCTCGGTTGATGTGAGCAAAGGCGATTCGATTGATGTCGGCAAGAAAGTCGGTACAATCGGTGCTGTTCCGTTTGAGGTGGGGGACGAGAATCATATCCACATTGAAGTGAAGATTGACGGTAAGTATTCCGATCCGATTTCTTTTATAAATAACAATGAATAATTGCGACTTTGACGCATACTATATTAATGCAAGCCCTCGTTTCGTTTTAAGGGGCAACAAAAAGGCGGATACTTTTGATTAAGTATCCGCCGCTTTTTTGATTTTATGTCAATGATAAAAAATCACGGTTATTAAATTAAAATTCTGTTCTGAAAGCGATTATCTTTCGCTCTCATGCCATTCTTCGTTACCAAAGATAAAATCATCAAGATCCATAATGACAAATTTCATATAGTACACCTCCTTAATAAAACAATATAGTATATTCAGGAAATGCTCGAATATGAGTGTTATTTTTTATTTGAGTCACAAATATTAATGTAACTTATAATAATGTCAACGGCCTGGTCAACTGTAAGATTAGTGCTGTTAAGGCACAAATCATAGTTATCTGCAAGGCCCCATTTTCTTCCTGAATAAAAACTATAGTAATTTGCTCTGTTCTTGTCTGCCTTCAAAACTGCCTGTTTAGCTCTGGCAGGGTCAATGTCCTGTCTGTCAACAGCTCTTTTAATTCTCTTATCAAGATCAGCATAAATATATACCTTCACAAGCTTCGGATTATCTTTAAGAACATAGTCGGCGCATCTACCGACTACAACGAAATTTTCCTTTTCTGCAAGCTGCTTGATAATCTTGTGCTGTAAAATATAAAGACGGTGTCATTAACCGGCAGGTCGCCCACTGAAGAAAAGTTGTTACCGTAATTGTACAGTCCCACAGACAATGAATACAAAAGACTGTTGGTAGCTCTTTCATCAGCATGCTTGAATACCTCGGGAGATACACCGCTCTCTTTGGCAGCAATAGAAATGAGCTCCTTATCATAAAACGATATACCAAGCTTCTCGGCAAGTGCTTTACCAATATCGTGTCCGCCTGAACCATACTGTCTTGTAATGGCAATAATTCTATCAAAACTCATAACTAAACCTCCGGGTATTTGCAATTTGTAAAGTTAAGTAGCATCAACACTAAGTAGCTGAATGTCAAAAACTATATTGCTTTACATATACTATGATAACATATTTTTGCGAAAAGTCTAGTCTTTAAACATAAATTTTACGAAATTTGTACAATGTGAATAAATAAGGGCAATCTGAGTTATACAAATAGACAAAAAGAAGAGCCGAGGTTCGTAGCCCTGAAATAACGACCGGCGAGGACTAAGGCGAGGAAATCACGGAAGTGATTGGAGCGGATTAGACGAGTGGGAGTTATTTTAGGAACAGCGTAGAACAACGAGGCTTGACAATAGAGGTATTAAAGTAAAAGCAATTTCTTTTTTACATATATATGTATATATAGGGGGGTAAGGGGTAGTATATGTAAAGATAGAGTAAAGGTATGGTAAAAAGATATTAAAAATCACACTAACAGTTGAATAATGTAGAAATATTGCCGATAATGTAAAAAAGATAAAAAAATTGTCAAAAAGGGGTTTACAAAACGGGGAAGTGCTGATATAATATCAACTGTTGCGCTGAGAGGCACGGCAGACGAGAGAAAAACACAGGCGATGAAAGACAGTCAGAACGCACGGAAGTGGAGAGTCGGCGGTCAGAAAGTAATCAAAAGTGTGACTCAGTTTTGATTTGAAAAGCTTGAAAAAAGTTTTTAAAAAACTTTTAAAAAAGCTTGACAAACTCAAAACGATGTAGTATAATAAATCTCGCACTGCTGAGGTGAGCAACTTCAAATGAAGAAAGCAAACAAGCCTTGAAAGTGCGTAGGACCTTGAAAATTGAACAACGAGATAATTAGTAAAGAAACCCGTAATGACTTTGAGGAAAGCTCAAAGAATTACAGTGAGATGTACACTAAAATACATCAGGAAATTACGGATATAGTCAGTGACAT
>CACXYD010000118.1 GCA_902771755.1 uncultured Ruminococcus sp.
GCTGATAAATTACTTATGAACGCAAATCTGTTCAGGAGGAATAAATGACTAACAAAGCATTGATTGCAATGAGCGGAGGAGTTGACAGCTCGGTTGCCGCATTTCTTACCAAGGATATGGGATATGACGCAACGGGCATTACCCTCAAGCTCTTTGATAACGAAGATATCGGTGAAAAACGAGAAAAAACCTGTTGTTCTCTTGATGACATTGACGATGCAAGGAGGGTTTGCCTCAAACTCGGCATTCCCTACTATGTCTATAACTTCAAGGACAGCTTTAAAGAAAATGTAATCGACCGCTTTATCAGCGCCTATGAAAACGGTACAACACCGAACCCGTGCATTGACTGCAACCGCTTTATCAAATTTGAAAAGCTCATTCGCCGTGCAGAAGAACTTGACTTTGACTGCGTTGTTACGGGACATTACTCAACAATTGAGTATGACAAGGGTGCAGACCGCTATCTGCTGAAAAAATCGGTTGACAACACAAAAGACCAAAGTTATGTGCTGTACTGTCTTACACAAAGACAGCTTGCAAAAACACTTCTTCCGCTCGGAACATATACAAAGGAAAAGGTGCGTGAAATTGCAGAGAAGCTCGGTCTTATAAATGCAAGAAAACACGACAGTCAGGATATCTGCTTTGTTCCGGACGGTGACTACGCAAAGTTTATTGAGCAGTACACGGGCAGAACTTATCCTAACGGAAATTTTGTTGACACCAACGGTCACATTCTCGGTGAACACAAGGGAATCATCCGTTACACCGTAGGTCAGCGAAAAGGTCTTGGACTTGCACTCCCCCACCCTATGTATGTTAAAGAAAAGAATCTTGACACCAACGAGGTTATTCTCTGCGACAACAACGAGCTTTTCTCAAAGGAGCTGTATGCAACTGACATAAACCTCATCACCTGTGACAAAATCGACAAGCCGATTAAAGTCAAGGCGAGAGTTCGTTACAGTCAGCCCGAAAAGGACGCAATTGTTGAACAGATTGACGACCATACCCTGCACATCGTATTTGACGAACCCCAGAGAGCAATCTCAAAAGGTCAGGCAGTAGTCCTCTATGACGGCGAATATGTAGTAGGCGGCGGAACAATTTTGTAAAATCATTTTCTTGACATAATTCAAATCTATTTGTATAATAATATTGTACAGATGTTGGATTACTCATCTCTCGAAGGTTCGCTGCCACCTGTTAAAAAGCAGTCTGTTTATCGTAGGTTCGCTACCACCTGTTAAAAGGTAGTCTGTTTATCGTAGGTTCACTGCCACCTGTTAAAAAAGCAGTCTGAAAAGTAATCAAATCGGCAGCTATTTTATTTTGAATAGCTGCTATTTTTATGGAGCAAACAATGAAGATAGACTTTTATTTTGTTGACAAAGAATATATTGACTACCTCAAAGAGATTGAAATAAATAAACGAGGATTCACCTGCGTCCCAAACATTGAATATGCAAACAGAGAAAAATTTGTATATGGTGCGGTAATGAATGTAAACGGAATCAATTACTATGTACCTGTATCATCAAAAGTGAAATCCAAACAAGATAATATTCTTATTCGAGATAAAAACAACCAAATTAAAGGTTCTTTAAGATTTTCATATATGATTCCTGTTCCAAGTAATTGTATCAAAAATCTTATCATAGATAACATTTCGGACAACAACCGAAAAATTCTGGTAAGTAAAGAATTGGCTTTTTGCAGAAGAAATAAAGATAAAATAATGAAACAAGCAATAAAAACATACGAAAGGGTTATAAGCAATAAATATCCGCCACTTAACCAAAATAGCTGTGATTTCAAACTTTTGGAAAAAGCATACATAGACTATTGCAATAACAAAACATAATTTTAGCCAAAAACTAATGGCAATTTTCTTAAGCAATTTGCCATTGGTTTTATTTTTTTACCATTTACTTTTCAAACCAACATAAAAAGTCGGCAAGACAGTTCGCAAATTAAACTGTCTTCCCGACTTATGTTTTTACTTATTTACACTTTTTTGAAAAGTGATTACCATGTGCCGACATAAGCATGGCCCTTGGAGTCATACTGTGACTTTGCATAGTAATTAAGTGAAGTGCCGTCAAAGCCGATATCAATTGTCTGGCTTGAACCGTTTGTGAAAATAATGTAATCAACGGTGTTCGGAACTTCAACTGTGTAAACCTTCTGACCATAGTCATTTGTGTTGAGATATGTCATAGCAACACCCGGCCATGATTTTGTAGGTGTACCGCCTTCAGCCCATGAGTAGCAGTAGATTGTACCGCCCCAACTGAGTGAATCTGTAAACTTAACTGTGTAGGTTGATGACGGAGTTGTTGTAGGCTCTGTAGCAGGAGCTGTTGTTGCAGGAACAGTTGTCGGAGCAACTGTCGGTTCTGCTGTTGTAGGCTCGGTTACGGGAGCAGTTGTAGGAGTAACTTCCGGCTCATAGTAAGTACCTACATTTGCGTGACCGTCAAGTTTTGCGACATACATCTGAATGTATGTTGCATCCTTAACGCTTACGATATCGCTCTCGCCGTCAGCGTCACATCTTGCGGCAGCGATAAGGGCATTGCCTGTAAGCTCTGTAAGCTTTACAATGTGTTTCTGAACTGTTGTTGCATCAACTACATCAATCACACCATTGAGGTCAACATCACCGATAAGGATTTTCTCCGTTGGCTGTGTAACGGGAGCAGTTGTAGGAGCTACTGTAGGCTTTGCTGTTGTAGGCTGTGTAACAGGAGCTGTGGTAGGAGTTACTGTTGAAGGTGCAGTTGAAGGACGCTCTGATGAAGTGTAGAGGTAAACAACATTGATAACACCTGATGAAAGGTTACCCGATGCATTTACAGGAGCAATAACATCTGTTCTGCCTGAGAGCGGAGATGTTTTGTATGTATCGCTTGAAGAAACCTTTGACTGAATAAGAATTTCATCATCGGCAATCTTTTCGCCTGTTGTTGCATCAATATGGCTTGTGATAACCTTGCTGTTAAAGCTGAGTTTCTTATTCTGAACCCATGCCTCACCTGATACAAGGTAGCCTGCCTCGTTTGCGCCCGGCTCCTGCTGTGTTGTTGTGTGGAACATTACATAAGCACTTGATGCAGGAATTGTGCATTTGAGCCAACCGTTGCCTTCGCTTGTCATAACAGTTGCCTTATCCCACTTACCGTTAGGCTCTTTACCGTCATCTGTGTAAGCATAGCAACGAACATTTGACCAGTTTTTTGAGTTGTAGTAGTGAACAACCGAGCTTGTGTTGTCGAGTGCCTTATAAACAAAGTTGATAGTTGTGTTTGTGCCGTTGAAAGTACCTGTTGTGTTAGCAGGGAACTTGTCTGTGTCGAGCTGATAGCCCTGAATTGCTGTGAACGGAACGCTGTAGCTGTCGCCTTCACGATATTTTGTTGAAACGGTGTCCTTAATAGACTTGCCGCTTTCGTCAACATAATTTACTGTAACATAGCCTGAGCGAACACCGCTTGAGCTGTAAACAAATGTTACATTGTAGTTCTTACCACCTGTAACCTTGCCTGAAGTTGCACCCTGAGTATCCTTGAGAGTGTAGTCATAAAGGAGAGTTGTGTCCGGGTAAGCACGGTATGTTGTACCGTCTGCATATTTTGCTGTTGATGTCTTGAGAACATTTCCGCTGTCATCAACATGTTTGATTGTTACTGTGCCGAATGTTTTTTCATTAACCTTGAGGTTGTTGAATGTTGAACTCTGAACAAGCACACAAGCGCTGTTTGCAGGAACAGCATATGTGTTGCCCGAAACTGTGCCGAGGCTCTTAAGACCTGCTGTCTTGCCGTCAGCAACTACTGTCCAGCCGCTGCCGTTAAGTGTAATTGACCAAGCATTTGTTGAGCTTGAGTTTACAAGAACGCAAACCTTGCCCCACTCATTTGACTTGTTGTTTGTGTATGTATAAGCAACAACATCGCCGTAGGTTGACTGGAATGTCGGAGTATTGAATGTTGAGCTCTTCATCGGAGAATAGTTCTCTCTAATCTGGAGGAGTCCCTTGTAGTAAGCGGCAACATCCGAATATGTCTTAACTCTTGACCAGTCAATTTCATTGATTGAGTCACTCGATTTGTAGCTGTTTGAATCACCCTGTTTTGTACGGCAGAATTCCGAGCCTGCTGTCATAAACGGGATGCCCTGTGAAGTAAGGAGAAGTCCCATTACTTCCTTAACCTGACCCTTGAGAGCCGAAGATGTTGAACTCCAGCTTGTTGAGCCGTTACTCTTAACGATTTTATCCCAGAGAATAAGGTTATCGTGAGCGTCTGCATATGCAATTGTCTGTGACGGTGCCTGAGCAGAGAAGCCTTTACCCTTAACACCGTTTACTACTGTGCCTGTTTTTGCATTGTTGCCCTGAACAAAGCCCTTGTCAGCGCCGTCTGTGCTACCCTTGATTGCGTCACGGTAGCTGTCGCAGAACATACCTACTCTTGAGTTGAGTGAACCTGCCTTTGACTGTGAGCAACCGTCAGAAATTGCAACTGTACCGCCTGTCCACGGTTCACCGTACATGAGAATCTTTTTGCCCGAACCGTCTGAATAAAGTCCGTCAAGTGCAGAACGGATATCGTTCATTGTTGTGATATCGTGAATACCCATAAGGTCAAAACGGAAACCGTCAATGTGATATTCCTCTGCCCAATACTTTACAGACTCAATCATATACTTTCTGTACATAAGCTTGTCGGATGCAGTTTCGTTACCGCAACCTGAACCGTTTGAATATACAGATGATGAATTCATTCTGTAGTAGTAACCCGGAACAGTTCTGTTAAAGCAAGAATCTGTTGAGAATGTGTGGTTGTAAACAACATCCATTACAACTGAAATTCCTCTGTCATGAAGAGCCTGAATCATCTGCTTGAACTCTGTGATTCTTGTGTTGCCGTCATATGGGTTTGTTGAATATGAACCCTCGGGAGCGTTGTAGTTCACCGGATCATAACCCCAGTTACGGTTTGAAGAAGAACTTGCAACATCTTCCTTTACTGAGCTGTAATCATAAACCGGCATAAGCTGAACGCAGTTGATGCCCTGCTCAACGAGGTAGTCAATGCCTGTTGAAACGGCTGATGAACTTGTGTCTGAATTAAGAGTTGTACCGCCCTCTGTAAATGCGAGGTACTTACCCTTGTTGTCCTCACTCACACCTGAGTTTTTGGAAACTGAAAAATCTCGTACATGAACTTCCCATACGGCCGCCTCGGATGCGCTGTTAAAGAGAACATGCTTATCGTCTGACCAACCGCTCGGATCGGTTGAGTCAAGGTCAACAACCATTGTACGGTTGCCGTTTACGCCGACAGCCTGTGAGTAAACATCCTGTGTTTCCTTGGTTGTACCGTTTACTGTTACAAGATATGTGTAATATTTGTTTTTGTAGTCACCGCTCAGATTAAGTGACCAAACACCTGTTGAGCTGTCTTTTTTCATATCATAGGTGCCGATTGTTGAAGCGCCTGCCTCGCTGTCAGAACCTGTTGTGTAAAGCTTAAGCTTTACGGAAGATGCGTCAGGTGACCAGGTTTTCCATGTTGTGGAAGTTTTGCTGTACACGGAACCGAGTCCCGACTCGTTATACGCTTTGCTTGCATAGCTTTCAAGATAATTTGCATTGTAGTAATTACCTGCTGAAACCGATTCATCGCTTGTTACTGCCGCATTT
>CACXYD010000119.1 GCA_902771755.1 uncultured Ruminococcus sp.
GTCTTCCTTGGCAGTTTCAACATAGTTTCTGATTTTTCTTTTAAGGCAGACATCTGTCACCATGCCGTAACCTGTTTCGGGATCTACTCTCGGCATGTTTCCTGCATCGGGATCACCGTTTGGATTACCGTTTTCTACATCAAAAATAATTGCAAAATCATACTTATTCTTAATTACTTCAGCCATTGTTTACTTCCTCCTTGCGTGTATATCTTTTTTGTGTTTGTCCATAATATCCAAGCTGGAATATACCTTTTTCTTCCAGACCAAGCTTTACAGGAAATTCTGTAGTAAGCTTTCTAATTTCGGACATAGTTTCCGTAAGCTGATTAGATAAATAAATTTTTTTCTGTATAGGCAGTTTTTTTAAATGCTTTTGAGCTAATTCAATAAGTAAAGGGAAAACCAATGCCGGTGTTGAACTGGCAGATGTAAAGTACCTATCTCTTATTGTTGCTTTGATACCCGGATTTGCCGCATTTTGAATTTCTTCAAGGTTTGAAAAAAGAACTCCCAGCAAATTAACCATTTGCTTTCTGTTATCGTTTGATTCCAAAGTTAAATCCTCCTTATAATTTATTTTATAATTTCTCATGAGATACGCTTTTATAATTGCAGCCTTACCCCATGTAATCTTTCTTTCGGCAGATATTCTGCTCTGAACTCCATAATAAAGAGTTGCGGGATAGTTTGTACCGTTTAAAATTGCGTTGAGTACATCTCCTGCAAGATGCGGTTTGCAAGACTTGTCCTTTGATTTTGGATTAACTGTCTGACTTACCGTCTGCCACAAAGTGAGATGTTCAAGCGTTTCAAAACTAGGTTTCACGATTTTCATTTGTTCCTCATGCAACAAAATATTCTGCATAACCTTGCCGAATGTATTTCTTACGAAAAATCGGACAGACAATCTTGCTGAGTTTGGAGAGATGCCGAGAATGTAGAAATTGTTATCGGGATGCAAGGGTACTTTTTCCCAATTTACCGTTTTACCTTGAGCAATGTTAGTAATCGCACTTTTCAAATCTTCTTGAGAAACCGTATCATCGCCGTTCAACGCTGAATAAAGCAAGTTCTGATAAGCAGGCTCGGCATCTTCCGTCCAACAAACAACAGTTGTATCTCCTATATTGATTCTGTGGTTGGTATCGGAAATAAGTTTATTTAATGCCGATGCATAAGCAAATGTGGCATATTCACCAACGGTTGCATTATAACCCTGAGTTTTGCCGTATGATTCAAATGCACTTCCGTTAAATGAAATTAACGATGCGCCTGCAGATTGAGCGCCCTTAACATTTTTAATCAGCGGATGCAAAACGGCTATATTATCATACTTTCCCGTAACAAGACAAATTCCCTTTTTGCCGTCTGAATTTGCATAGCTTTCATCCCATGCTCTGCAAATTTCATCAAAATCGAATGGATACTTGCCCAAAGGCATGAGCAACATATTTGCACCTTTGCCGAGAATGTCGTCAATCATAGATTGAGTACAGCCACAACTTAAAAGCGTATCTTGAACATTTTCAACAGCATGGTCAAAAAACTTTTTTATCGACACGGCGGCATTGCTGTCACAGTTTTCAAGAATTTTGCAGTGTTTTTCTTTGCAAGATTGCAGTGCCTTTGCCGCTCTGTCAGGTTTTCCCGATGAATCATAACCGAACAGATATGTTGAATTTTCATAGAGAAAGTTTGATACTACTCCGAAAGCCTTTTTAACAGGCATCGGGAGGCTGATCGGTTTTGGAATTTCCTTTTTACCGTCAGCTGTTTTTTGCTTTAATGAAATAATTCTGTCAATGTTTCCGTCATTGTCAAGGCAGATCCCGTAGGAGATTTTTACGGGATTCCAGCCTGACCTTTCAATCTCACCCTTTTGGGCGAGAGTTTCGTACAACTTTACAAGTGATTGTAACAGCATTAGCGATACACCTCACAGTTCGTCAAATCAAGTACACCATTTTTCAAAACAGCATTAAAGTACATCGGGGTAATTTCGTCTTTACCGTAATCCATATCGTACAACATCAATCCGAGTTCTTTTGTGGTATTGGGATAAGCTGTGTTGACTGTTTCAAATTCCCATTTTCTGAACTTTGCGGGAAATTCCCGACAACCAAAATACGGTTGATGATAACATTGCCCTTTTTCAAGTCTGCGTTTCATCATTTCCTGAAACTTTGCAGGGTTATCGGTCGGACTTGCTTTGTCCGTCATATCAAAATGTGCTTCAATGACGTAGTGAACATTCTTCAGTACAAGTGCCGCTCTCTGCTGAATATCAGCCTGGGCGTCAATGTACAAATCGTTTATCTTGCCGTTCATAACTGTTCTGACATTTCTTGCCGATATTTTGGATTTAACTTCATTTCTCCTGATATTTGCATATTGAATCGGACTAAGAACATATATTTTGTCAACAACCCATCGCATACCGGGATGCCACAAAATTGCATCTAAAATCCCCCTCGCCGCCGAGGGAGTCATGACATCATATGTCATTCGTTCAACCTTCAATTCAGGACGGTTAAAGGCGGCATAGTCGCCGTAAACTTCAACCATAATTGACATTGAGCATCAGCTCCTTTCTATTTTTTATTAAATATAACTACATTTAAATTCCAACAAACAATCCCATACCAAGTCCGATGTCAGGGAAAACCATTCCCGTTTTTTCGCTGTAATATTTGCTGTCAGCCAGAATATAAAATTCACCATCAACAATTTCAATTGCCGAAGCCTCATCAAGTTTTTTAAATTCCCACGAATAAAGATTAACGGCATATTGTTCAAGCTTGCGAAACAGTTCCTTTGTATATTTTCTGTTGCGAAGTTCCGAAATTAAATTCTTGTTATCCTCGGTTGGTATATAAACAGTTTTTGTATCGTTATCTATCATTTTAAAATCATTTGCAACAGTCTTAAATTGATAGCTCTGATACTTTTTAACTATATTTTTATGATTAAAGTCATCATCATTTCCGCTTTTCAGATAGTAATACAACTCGTCAAAATATTCTTTAATTGCAGTTGCCGTGTAAATTTCCGAACCGTACTTTTCAATAATTTTGCGGGCAATTGAAGCATTTATCTGCTGATAGTCAAGCAGAACATCGGTGTCAAAGATATGAACAAGGCTGTCGCTCCTGTTGTTTTCGCCCTCTCGGTTACATCTGCCGCCCGCCTGTAAAATCGAGTCAATTCCCGAAATGGCTCTGTAGACCATCTTAAAATCCAAATCAACACCTGCCTCAATAAGGCTTGTCGAGATAACTTTGCAAGGCAAATTGTTCTTTAAGCGTTCTCTTATCTTTTTAATTGAACGTTTTCTGTGTGCCGGATATTCGTGTGTTGAAAGGCATATATTTTCTTCACTTTCACCAAGCATGGAAAACAGTTTTTTAGCATGATCTTTTTTATTAACCACGCAAAGCACCTGTTCTTCGTTTTGTAATCTGAACACAAGCTCATCATCGTCAAGTTTTCCGTCATAAACAAATTCTGTTCTGCGGAATTTTTCGGCATATTTTTCGGGATTTTCACAACATATTTCAGGAATTTTGTAATTGCTTAATCCTTTACATTCTCCGAAAAATTTATCAAGACTCGGCTGTGTTGCCGTACAAAGAACAGCCGTAGAATTGCAAATTTCAGTCAGTTCGTTAATAACCTTTACACACGGCACAAGGTACTGTATCGGTAACATCTGTGCCTCGTCAAAAATAATTACGCTGTCGGAAATGTTATGCAATTTTCTGCTTTTTGAAGGTTTGTTGCTGAACAGAGATTCAAAAAACTGAACGGCAGTTGTCACTATAACGGGAGCGTCCCAGTTTTCACAGGCAAGCTGTTGTCTTTGAACCGTTTCTGCCAAAGTATCTTTTGGATCAAAAGTGACATTGGAATGGTGTTCAACAACATTTTCTGCACCGAGTGCATCCTTAAAAACTGCGGCATTTTGCTCAATAATGCTTGTGTATGGGATTACATAAATCACACGCTTTCGCTTGTGCTTATCCTGAAAAGCATAATTCAGAGCAAAAGCAAGCGAAGAAATCGTCTTTCCGCCGCCTGTAGGGACTGTGAGCGATAAAAGATTTTCGTTGCTGTCTTTAGCGGCGATGCATTGCTTTTGAATTTCAGAACGCAGTATATTCAGTTCCTTGGTAGGTGTTCCCCATTTTGCGGTGTAAGCGTTGAACCTTTCGAGAAGAACAGGAATGTCATCATATCCGCCACGGCTGACCGTATCGTCAAGCATAAAACGCTCCGTGCATATAAAATCCGAATCAACAAGGCAGGAAAACAACATATGTATCAAAAACGCACTTCTGAATTGTTCGTCTTTGCTGAACATCGTTTCAGGAACAATCTGCTTTTCAAAATCAGGTTGCTCGGTTTCCCATGCAGAATATTCTTCGACACTCTTGTCATTTACCTTTCCCAGAAATGTACCTGAATCCGCCGTATCAAAACGGCAGCCAAAATCCGGCAAACCACCATGATGTCCCGATATGCAAAAAGCTGTCATAGGCAATCTGTATTTAAAAGCAGTTATTGCGCCTGCTGTCGAATGATTAACTGTAATATTCTCGCCGTTGATACGCTTTTGAAATTTCTGGCTGTATTTACCTATATCGTGAAGCTTGCCCATTTCATAAGCAATCTTTTCATATCCCATACTTTTTGCAAATTCAGCCGCCATTTCAGCAGTTTGATTCAGGTGGTCAATCAATAATTCTTCTTTTCCGTCTGTATCATTTCGTTTATGTGCCAAATATCGCAAACTATCACCTCCAAAGAAAATTATATAATCACCCCTCGAGAATTTTGCAAGGCAAAATTTGAGGGGAACATAAATTCATATAATAAGCATGGAAAGTATACTTTAGATTGCAACTATACTTTCCATGCTTATTATATCACTTATTTAGTTATTTTCAATAGTATTTACGAATATTTTCGAATACTATTAGTATGTATTTTTAAAATTTTATAATAATAAGTCATCTTTATTCGTTTATAGAATTAATTCAGAACAAAAAAAGAGGAATATCGACACATGATTCGATATTCCTCTGATGTGATTTTTGTACTGTAGCGGCGAACAATGTTCACACCTACAAAATAACAGTGACTTTACAACTTCTATATAAATTCATTTAACATATATTTTGAACATTTACTTGCGGGCGTCCGATGAACGCCCCTACGAGATTGTACATAAATAAAATCTGTAAAATAAAAAAATCAGTACATCTACTGTACTGATTTAATGGAGCGGATGACGGGGCTCGAACCCGCTACCTCCACCTTGGCAAGGTGGCGCTCTACCAGATGAGCTACATCCGCATTTTATTGGTGCCTCCGGGCGGAATCGAACCACCGACACGGGGATTTTCAGTCCCCTGCTCTACCGACTGAGCTACAGAGGCAAAAATTGGCGACCCGGAACGGGTTCGAACCGTCGACCTCTAGCGTGACAGGCTAGCGTTCTAACCAACTGAACTACCGGGCCAAATGTGGTGGGAACAACAGGGCTCGAACCTGTGACCCTCTGCTTGTAAGGCAGATGCTCTCCCAGCTGAGCTATGCTCCCACATGCCTTT
>CACXYD010000120.1 GCA_902771755.1 uncultured Ruminococcus sp.
GTGCGAAAATTTACCGATAAAAAACGATTTATCTTAAAATCAAGCGTATTTTCCGAGCTTGGCATATTGATTTCATTTTTCCTGTTTTCACTCATATGGACGGTGATGTGCTTATGCGTATCTAATTTGGATAATATTTTTGTGAAAATTGCGGACAGTATTCTGCTTGGCTTTCTCGGAAATCTGACGGTAATTGGTTCAGGACATTACAGCGGAATAATCGTTGCATTTTTTGAAGTTCTCACTGCCTACGCATTTATATATCTGTTGAATCAGACCGTTGTGTATAAAAATTTGAATGTTCCCGAAAAACAGAAAAGCAAATTACTTCACATTGTTTCATTGTGCAATGTACCATATCTGTTGTTTATTCCGATTCTTAACATTAGTTTTGTAAGCAACATTATGAACGATATTGTCACCGGTATGATTTATTGACCGAACATAATATTATGAAATTTAAGCGTACAAAAAGCCATCATTTTCTGATGGCTTTTTTCATTTGATTTTAAAATATTCTGTCAGTTCAACAGGGGAGTCAACGGTGTCAAATCTTGAATTGGTTTTGTCGCCTTTTTTGATACCAAAACCGTAGGTAACACCCAGAAAATCAACTCCTGCAATTTCTGCGCCGTTTTTATCATACACAGAATCTCCGACAAGCACAGCATCTTTTGCAAGACATTTTTGTTCAAACAAAACTTTGGTGACGGTATATGCTTTGGTGTATTTTTCTGTGCCGTCCCAACCGTGAATTATATCAAAATATTTTGCAAGCCCTGCATCTTTAAGCATTGATTTTGCATATTCTTCAAGCTTGAGTGTTGCAACTCCAAGCTGATAACCGTCAGCTTTTAAACAACTTAATGCGCTATCCATTCCGTCATAACGGCAAAACTTTTTTATGCCCTCATTTGCATACAGACTTCTGTAGGCGTCAATTGCCTTTGCAAGAGTTTCTTCATCGGGTATATCATAAAGTGCTCTGAATCCGTCAGAAAGCGGACCTCCGATTACAATGCTGTCGTTCTCAACTGAATTTTTCTTTAAATTAAGCATGCTTGCGGTTTTGTGATAGCAATGCAAAATTCCCTCCGAAGTATCAAGCAATGTACCGTCAAGGTCAAATATAATCAGCTTTTTTACATTTTTCACAGCACAATACCCCTTGCCTCAAGCTTTGCGTCAACAGCTTTTTTGTTTTCAATATATCCGTTGAGTCGCTTTTCTGTTGCCTCAAGAACACCCTCAAGCATTTTGATTTTTTCGCTATCACTCTTTGAAATTGAATGTAAATCAATCGTTACGCCTGTATATTTAAGCTCTTTTGTCAGACTGAAATTTTCAGCCTTTTCAAGAGTTTTTTTATCTTCTGAATACAAGTAAATCACTTCCTGATAAGTTTTCTCTGTTCCTTTGATTTCAATAAAAATCGGTCTGATTTTTGAAAATACTTCCTTGTTAGTTCCGTCAAAATATATGTGCAGCTGTTCTTCGTTAAGAAAAATCATCCAACCTTTGTTCTGTTTTGATGAAACAAAGGCTGAGATATCCTCAATTTTTCTGTTTTCACACAACTTGTCTGAAACAATGGCACAACCGTTAAAATCAGATATTTCATTGCTGAATCTGAATTCAGTCTGTAAACCGTCATTTTTGGCAAGTTCTTTAAGCAGAAGTTCATTTCCGTTTGTGACAATACTGTCGCTTTTGTCAAGATATTCGGCAAGTTTTACCGCCGCATAGTATCTGTGAATATGTCTGAAATCGTCCATAATGCGGTTGTCAAAGCAAATCATTCTGTCACAGAAATTGCCGAGATTCTTAACTGCAGTAGAATATGCCGCAATCGCAGTTTTAACCCGTCCGTCAAAAACATAGGGAAGAAGTTCTGACGGCATTGCAAACGGCAACACAGTACAGTCATTGCCGAAAATATCCTTATATCTGCCGGCAATATCGTCGGGATGAGGCTTTATTGCAATGTGTGTGTTTTCAAGAAAATAGTCCGCAAAAAGTTCATAAAGTTTGTGCTGGTCACAAAGCGGCATAATTCCGAGATTAGCCATGTGCTGAGTGAGTATCAGACTTGTGTTTTTATTTGCCTTGATTGTTTCCTTAACTCCAAAAAACGAAAGAACTTTGTCAAGTGTTTGTACATCAAGTTCTTCAAGAATTCTTTTTACGGAAAAGTCGGTCATTTTAGGGTGAGTGAATCCCTCTGTTTGTGCCTGAGCGTCTGCAAGAATTTTAACACAGCTGTCATTCTCGCCAAAATATCCGAGTGTGTTCATTAATGCAGTCTGTGTTTTGTTACGGCTCATATTTGACATCATAAACTTGTTGTCGGAAAGCACACCGCAGCCTTCTTCAAAGCAATGATATTTTATCTTGTTTTTAATAACATACCAACCAAAAGGAAAGTGGTCGGGACAAAGATACAATTCATCTGCCGAGTTTGGATTTATCGGAAGAACTTTTTTTATTTCTGCACAGGCAGATTTCAGAATTAAATTTTTAGAGCGATGTTTTTGCTCGTTCTGTTTGACATTTGCGTTCACTTCTGATTCTTCAAGTAAAAGTACATCGTCAAATATGCCCGAATTTTTATATCTCTCTAAAAATGCAACCGAGTTTTTGTGAATATCGGAAAGCAGTAATATTGCGTTATCATCTTTTTTGCGAGTCAGTCGATGAAGCACGCAACATTGTATGTGATAGGTGGTAAGTGCGTAATATAAAATCATAATTTATCTCACTTTACAAATTCGTTTTCAATCAGTTTACCAAGACTTCCCGTTTCAAACGATGCAGAACCTACAGCTCTGTTTACGGGATAGTCGGCAAAAAGATTGCTGAAATATTCGGAACAAGAAATAACCTGTCTGCAAACGGCATATGCGTCACTTCCGCAAATGTTCATCATACACGGATATTTTGCAAAATGTTTTGTGTAGTCATTTACAAAATCGTGAATACCGTCCTGAATTTCGTTTATCATACCGTATCCCTCAACTTCGGGATAATCAAACTCGTACTTGATTCTTCCGTCATCGTCAAAATCAAAGCCTATGAATGACGGTGCGGGGGCGCTGAGCATAATTTCGGTAAATGCTCCGTACATACGCTTTACATCGTGGTCACGGCGGATTTCACGGTTGATTCTCTGCGAAAACATATATGATGTGATTATGTCATTTGTCATCTGCGGTTCGATTATATCCATATCGTGAAGATAGGTTGAGCCTGCTACAAGGCCTCTCACTTTGCAGTCAAGTTTCCATTCATCTTCAATAAGATAACGCAGAGCAGAAAATCCGCTTGCCGCCCAGCCGATATCAACTATAACGGCACTTTTGCTGTTTCCGATAGCCGCTTTATAGTAAGCTTTTGCGGCATCGTTACTGCGCTTGTAATGCTCTGTTACAACATCCCAATGTGCGGTAAAGACCTTGACGATATCCTCATAGTTTTCTTTTGTAAGCAAGGTGTCCTCAGTCAACTCCGCCTCGTCAAGAAACGGTTGCATCTCTTCAAGGTCCATAGCTTTTAAAATTTTTGCAATTGTCATTTTGCGTGGAATTTTATATTTTATGTATCGTAACAAAAGTTCATTTTTGAATCTGTTTACGGTAAGCTTTGTTGCGGCTGAGCGTGACCAATATACATATTCCGTGTCGCTGTTTGGATAAAGTTCGTCATATACAGACTTTAGAATGTATCCGTCACGAGAGAGAAAAAGTATTTTATCAATCCCATGATTTTTACAGTAGTCATTTATGAATTTGCAGTATCCGAGCACAAGAAAACCCGCATAAGTGTAACCAAATTCGTAATACTGTGAATACTGATTATCTCCGTTTTGAAGTTTTGCATTTACAATTCCTCGGTATGCCGAGCCGATGAGTGATGTCATATCAAACGCTCTGTGTGCGTTTCCTCTCGGATTCACACCTTTATACCATACGGGTTCAATATCGCATTTTCGTGCCGAACGATTATCCGAAACAATGTTATCTCCGATATGAATATACTTTTTCTCGATTCCGTATTGCTCTTTTATGTACTCATAAAGCAAAAGAGAACGCTTGCTTGCATTATATTCGTTTGAAACAATGATATTGTCAAAGCCTTCATATCCGCATTTTCTAAGCATTTTTTCAATGACATCTTTTGAAAGATACATATCCGAAACAGCAATGATTGTCTTTCCGAGGTTTTTGGCTTGAAGAAAGATTTCTTTCATATACGGATTTGCAAAGCACAAATCAAGCTCTGTTTCAATTTCATACTGCATAGCTTTGTCAATATCAAGCAATACAAATCGTGACAGCTTTTCGTAGATATCACGCAAAGTCACCTCATAAGTGCCGTTCTTTTCAAAAGCCTCCTGTCTTGCAAGTTTTTCCGCAAGCTCACGGTAACGCTTGAATCCCGGACATTTATTCTTTTCACCCAAAAGAAAGAACAACGACTTTGGATCATCAAACGGACGCAAAATGAGTGTGTCAAAAATATCAAAAGATATAATATCGTTCACAAGAAACTTTTTTGCCATAAGTGTGGGAGAAGGTCTTTTGGCAAAACTTGATTCGGGAGCAGTTACGCAAGGCTTTATTGTGTATTTTTTTCTCTCATATACTCTCGGTTTTGCTCTGGAAATACTTCCAAATTTGCTTGATAAATGCAGAGAGGTGAGGTAAAGCATTCTTCTGAAACGACTTTTGTCTGTGTCGCCGTATTTGTAAAAGCCCTCAAGCACAAAACGATTTTTCATTACAGCCTTCAGCTTGAACTTTTTTGCCTTTCGTTTCAGTTTTCGCTTTGTATTCTGAATCGTACTCATCACGATTTTTTATCGCTCCTTGTTTTTTCTGTATCATAAATTGATGTTGTAACAAACTTTATTTTCATTTTCTCTCTAAGCTTTTTAAGCTCCTTTGATATTGCAAGGTTCTTTTCTTTCAAAAGAATCGGATCGTAAACACCGCACATATTTTTGCTTATGTAGTTTGAAAGCGGATTTTTTGCAAATCCGTCATATCCTGCAAGTGCAACCGATTTTACCGACGCTTTTTTCAAAAGCTTAAGCACCATAAGTCCTGAACTGTCAGATGCATCGTCTGTTGCATTCGTAAGTTCAGAATAGTTTATGCAGACTGCTTTTTTTGGAAGATTTTTGATGTTAGAGGTAAAGACGGTCTTTTTAAGATTAATCTTGTCCTCAAGTTCGGAATATCTGACTGCATTTCCGACAAATACAATATTCGGCTTTATGTAGTCCGGAATAAAATTGACCGAAATTATAAAAGGCTTTTTCTTTGAAATATATTTTAAAATTGAACCCTTTTCGCTCTTTACGGTTGAACCGGGGGAGATAACAAGCACATTCTTGCCGTCAAGCTTTTTACGCAGTCTGTCAAGCTGACCGTTGCTGACATGATATTCCTTTATCAATTAATTGATAATAAAAA
>CACXYD010000121.1 GCA_902771755.1 uncultured Ruminococcus sp.
CAAGTGTTTCATCATATGAAAATCAGACCAAAAAGGCGGTTACCAACAAGGGTATTCAGGATGCAATGACTGCATTCCTCCGTCAAAGCCTTGAAGTTTATTTCATTGAAAATCCGCTTGAGGCAGAAAAAATTTGCGAACAGGTGCTTATCAATAAGCGTAGCCGTGAAAATGCGGAAAAAACACGACTTAACATAAAGAAAAAGCTTTCGGGCAATCTCGACATAACAAATCGTGTTGCAAAATTTGTCGATTGCAGAAGTAAAGACACGGAACAGCGTGAACTGTTCATAGTAGAGGGTGACTCTGCCCTTGGTGCTTGTAAACAGGCGAGAAACCCCGATTTTCAGGCGATTATGCCAATCAGAGGTAAAATACTTAACTGCCTTAAAGCCGACTACGATAAGATTTTTAAGAGCGAAATCATTACCGATTTGCTCAAGGTTCTCGGTTGCGGTGTTGAGGTTAAGTCAAAAGCCAACAAGAATCTTTCAAGCTTTGATATGAACGCACTTCGTTGGAGCAAAATTATTCTCTGTACCGATGCCGATGTTGACGGTTTCCAGATCAGAACACTTTTGCNNTTGACGGTTTCCAGATCAGAACACTTTTGCTTACCATGCTTTACAGACTTACTCCAACACTCATTGAAGAAGGCAAGGTGTTTATTGCCGAATCGCCTCTTTATGAAATTACATCTAAAAACGATGTATATTTTGCGTATGATGAAGTTGAAAAGGATAAGTTTATTGAGCAGCTCGGCAAGGAAAAGTTCACAATTCAGCGTTCAAAAGGTCTTGGTGAAAACGAACCCGATATGATGAACCTTACCACAATGAATCCCGAGTCACGCAGACTTATTAAGGTTCTTCCTGCAGATGCGGAACAGACAGCAGAAATTTTTGATGTTCTTCTCGGTGACAATCTTCAGGGAAGAAAAGATTATATAGTAGAACACGGCAACGAATATATTGACCAGCTTGATGTAAGCTGATTGGAGGTGGAAATAAATGGCGAAAAAATCTTCAAAAACTCCCCGCAGAACTTCACCGTCAAAAACTCACGGTGTAATCAACGGTGCGGGTGAGGTAGTGGAACAGCCAATCGTTTCCACTATCAGAGAGAACTATATGCCGTATGCAATGAGCGTAATTCTCTCCCGTGCAATTCCAGAAATTGACGGTTTCAAGCCGTCACACAGAAAGCTCCTTTATATGATGTACAAAATGGGACTTCTGAACGGCGGAAGAACAAAATCGGCAAATATTGTCGGTGCAACAATGAAACTCAACCCTCACGGCGATTCAGCAATCTATGACACAATGGTTCGTCTTTCAAGGGGTTATGAGGCACTTTTGCATCCGTATGTAGATTCAAAGGGTAACTTCGGTAAATTCTACAGCCGTGACATGGCATGGGCGGCATCCCGTTACACAGAGGCAAAGCTTGATGCAATCTGCAACGAGCTTTTCCGTGATATTGACAAAGATACCGTGGATTTTGTAGATAACTACGATAACACCATGAAAGAGCCGTCACTTCTGCCTGTTGCATTTCCGTCTGTACTTGTAAACGCAAACACAGGTATTGCCGTTGGTATGGCATCAAATATCTGTTCATTCAATCTGCGTGAAATCTGCGAAACAACAGCGGCACTTAGCCGCGATCCCGACCATGATATAAAATCAACTCTGCCTGCTCCTGATTTTACAGGCGGTTGTCAGATTATCTATGACGAAAATGTCATCAATCAGGTCTATGAAACGGGCAGAGGAAGTATCAAGCTCCGTGCAAAGTATGTCTATGACAAGTCTGCAAACTGCATAGATATTCTTTCAATTCCTGCTACAACAACTTGTGAGGTTATCATTGAAAAGGTAATCGACCTTGTAAAACAGGGCAAAGTCAAGGAAATTTCCGATATCCGTGACGAAACAGGTATTGATGGTCTTAAAATTACAATCGACCTCAAGCGTGGTGTCGATCCCGACAAGCTTATGACAAAGCTTTACCGCTTTACCACACTTGAAGATTCCTATGCCTGCAACTTCAATGTGCTTATCGCAGGTGTGCCGAGAGTTCTCGGTGTAAAGGCATTGCTTGAAGAATGGATAGCTTTCAGAATTGAATGCGTCAGAAGAAGAACATACTTTGATCGCAACAAAAAGGCTGACAAACTTCATCTTTTAAGAGGTCTTGAAAAAATCCTTCTCGATATTGACAAGGCAGTAAAGATTGTCCGTGAAACCGATGAAGAATCCGAGGTTGTGCCAAACCTTATGATCGGATTCGGTATTGATGAAATTCAGGCTGAATATGTTGCAGAAATAAAACTTCGTCATCTCAACCGTGAATACATTTTAAAGCGTACAAAAGACCTTGAGGATCTTGAAAAAGAGATTGCCGAACTTGACGAAATCTTAAAGAGCAAGGCAAGAATTAAGACAATCATTGTAAAAGAACTCAAATCAATCGCTGAAAAATACGGTCAGCCGAGAAAGAGTATCATTATCTATGACGATGTTGCAAAATATGAGGAAGAGGCTGTTGAGATTCCCGATTATCCCGTTAATCTTTTCTTTACAAAAGAGGGATATTTCAAGAAAATTACTCCGCAGTCGCTCAGAATGAGCGGTGAACAAAAGCTCAAAGACGGTGACGAAATCATTCAGGAGCTTGAGTTCACAAACAACTGCGACCTTTTGTTCTTTACCGACAAGTGTCAGGTATATAAGGCAAAGGCCGATGATTTTGCACAGACAAAGGCAAGTGTTCTCGGCGACTATGTTGCCGCAAAGCTTGGCTTTGACGAAGGCGAAAATGCGGTGAAAATGGTCGTCACAAAGGACTACAAGGGTATGTTGCTCTTTGCTTTTGAAAACGGCAAGGCCGCAAAAGTTCCGCTTGAATCCTACGCAACAAAGACTAACCGTAAAAAACTCACAGGTGCATATTCAGACAAATCTCCGCTTGTCGGACTTCTCTACATGCCGGAGGATGAAGAAGTCCTGTTCAAAGCATCATCGGGTAATATGCTCCTTGTTCACACAGGCGCACTTACTCTCAAAACAACCCGTTCAACTCAGGGTGTTGCCGTTCTCAAACCAAAGAAAGGTCACAGACTTTTCAGCATAGAACGCTACAAAGAAGGTACTTTTGCAAATCCAAAGCGTTACAGAACAAGCTCACTTCCTGCAAGAGGTGCGTTGCCTGTAAACGATGATTCAAAAGACGAACAGCTTTCGCTGATTTAATTTTGAAAAAATAAATAAAAATCTTGTAATATCTCTTGAAAAAGCTGTATTTATGTGGTATTATAAAACAGTTATTAAAGCAGAATTTGTTTTATTCGTATTTATTAAATGAAAGGAAGATAAAAATGAGCATTTGGGGCATTATTTTAGGCGTATTGCTCGCAATCGTATCTGTTGCCATTATCGTTGTAATTATCCTTCAGGAGGGTAATCAGCAGGGTATCGGTGCTGTAACAGGTGTTGCCGATTCTTATTTCTCAAAGAATAAGGCTCGTTCGATTGATGCGTTCCTCTCACGCTGGACAAAAGTTTTTGCTGCAATATTCGTAATTTTTGTAATTGCACTTAATGTGCTTTCAAAGTTCGGTGTACTGTAAGCATATTAACTTAATAATCAGCATAAAATTAACCGTCAGGGTAATTCCTCTGACGGTTTTATTTTTTATGTGGAGTTGTTCAAAATGCCTTGGTGGGGAATATGTCTGATTATCTTTGCAACCTTTCTGATTTTCGCAGTCTTACATTATCTCGGTAAAAACAAGCACCCGTTCAAACGCTCCTTGCTTTCAATGGCTTTGGGAGTGCTTACATTGTTTGCAGTCAATCTGACGGGAACATTTACGGGAGTAACCTTGCCGATAAGCCTCTTGTCGCTTTTGGTATCAACAATCGGCGGAATACCGGGGGTAACGCTTATGCTTGGTCTTAATCTCTTTTTCTGAATAAACATAAAAGGGCGGTCACATCGACCGCCCATAGTTGTTTGTATGAAATTTTACATAATGCCGTAAAGTTCTTCAAGAGCCTCACCGACAGTTTCCTTGTCTTTTGTCAAAAGCGCAAGCATAACCTTGTACGCTTTTTTCGGATTGTCAAGGAAATTCTTTTTGAGGATAAGAGCCTGTTCCATTTCGGGAGCATAAACATCAAGTTTCATAAGTTCCATATCACCGCCCGATACAGAACATTTAACGGTAAAGCCGTTTGAATTTTTGGCAATATCAGCCTTGTTTTCAATTTCATTTTTCTTTACCGCAAGGAGTTTAACTTCACAGGCATATGCCTTTTCTTTGATAGAATACGCAAGAATGCTGTCAAGCTGTTTTGCAATCTCAACACCGTTTTCTGTGAGTGCATATGTTTTGTGTTCATCATCGGCAGGCACAAGATTGCCGTTTGTAACAAGGTCGTCAAATGCGGAACTTGTTTCAAAATAATTGGCAAGTCCCTGTTTGAGAATTGCCTGAATTACAATTCCCTTGTCCATATTTTCTTTTACAGAATTATATAAATAACATATCAAAGTTTTAATTTCGTTTTTGCTTCTCATTCCACCGGGATTAATACCCTCGTCAAATGTATCGAAAGCCATAAAATCACCTGCTTTTGCTGATAGATTCGTAGTGACAGCTTAATTTGTGCAAAAATAACGCAAATTATATCTGTCTATTGTTATTATAGCACATTATCTTCACAAAAGCAAAGAGGTTGTGCGTATTTATTTTATTCATTTTTAAGCAAATCCGCAAGAGTTACACCGTCAAGATAATTATTGATTAAATTGTCAAGCTGTTGCCAGATAGGATGTGAGGGACACGATTCCATATGATTGCAATGTTCGTGAGTTTTTGAAGTACAGGGAACAGATGCAAGATCACCTTCCGTAAGTCGAAGAATTTCACCGAGTGAGTAATCCTTGGGTTCTTTGGTCAGCTTATATCCGCCGCCTTTTCCTTTTACGCCCTCAAGCAGATTGTGGTCAACAAGGGTTTTGAGTATGCCTTCCATATATTTTTTGGAAATATCCTGTCGTTCGGCAATTTCTTTGAGCGGAATATATCCGTTCTGTCCGTTTTTCGCCAAATCGACAAGCACATACAGCGTGTAACGACCTTTACTTGAAATCAGCATAAAATTATCCCCTTTTGGCAAGACTTGCACATTTTGCAAGTTTGTTTTGCTTACATACTTTGATTATATACAAAAAATGATAAAAATGCAATACCAACCCATTGACAAAATGGGTTGAAAAGGTTATATTTTAATTATCCACTCTTTTGGTGGGTTGATAATATAACAAGGTGGGATTATGAAATGGCAGACAAATTACTTGATGTAAACGGCTTGACCGTAAGTGTAGAGGAAAAGGAAATTCTGCACAATATAAATCTTAGCATAAACAAAGGCGAAACCCATGTGCTTATGGGACCTAACGGCGCAGGTAAGTCAACACTCGGCTTTGCGCTTATGGGCAATCCTAAATATACGATTAATTCAGGGGAAATTCGTTTTGACGGTAAGAACATTAATGACGAAACTCCCGACAAAAGGTCAAAGGACGGAATTTTTCTTTCATTCCAAAGTCCTCTTGAAGTTCCCGGACTTTCACTTTCATCATTCATTCGTAACGCTCTTGAAAAGAACCGTGGCAAAAGAATCCGTCTTTGGGACTTTAAAAAAGAACTCAAGCAGGCAATGGAGCTTTTGCAGATGGATCCGTCATACTCCGACCGTGACCTCAATGTAGGTTTTTCAGGCGGTGAAAAGAAAAAGGCAGAAATTTTGCAGATGCTTTTACTCAATCCAAAGCTTGCAATTCTTGACGAAACAGACTCGGGCCTTGATGTTGATGCTGTTCGCACAGTATCAAAGGGTGTTGAACACTATCAGAAAAACCGTGACGGTGCATTGCTAATCATCACACACAGCACAGGTATTCTCGAATCTCTCAAAGTTGATTATACTCATA
>CACXYD010000122.1:0-4540 GCA_902771755.1 uncultured Ruminococcus sp.
GTCAGGTCGCTCTTCATAATGTACATAAGCGACTTTGGCAGAGTTTTGAACCTTTTCTGCAAAAATTTATCAAGTCGCTGATTTGCGTCATTCTTTTTTATTTCAAGTGTTCTCATAGTCTGTAAAATTCTCCGTAATCATTTTCTTAGTTTATCTTATATCAATTTCAAAAATAATTCAACCGCTTTTGCACATAATTTGATTTTGTGTATATTCTGGTATAGGGTGATACAGTGAATTGCTACACACAGAGAATAAAATCTGCAGTATGCTTTGGACTGGGACTGCTGTGTGCATCACTTCTGCCGTGTGAATGGGTACTCGTCATTGCGGCAGCCGCACTCGTAGTTGTCAGTATTTGTTGCGTTCGGAGGTAATTATGAAAGTTGTACTTATTGAGAAACCAAAATTCATATCGGCAATTCTGAGAAAAATTTACGGAATCAAAAAAGAAACAAAGACAGAATAATAGTTATATGTTTGGACACCGTTCCTAAATCTTGTTATTGGTAATAGTTTACAATAAATTCGTGTCAAAGATGTGCATAGTTACAAAAAACTTTGCACATCTTATTTTTTTGTTGAGTTTTAACCCAAAAAATTATATAATGATGTCGTAACTGTGAACGAATAAAACAGTTAAAGTTTAGGAGGTAAAAATCAATGAAGAAAAGCACAAAGAGAATCATAAGCACAGCGCTTTCAGCTATGATGCTTATGGGTTGTGTGTCAACAGGCTTTTCGGTAAGTGCATCCACAGGCGAACTGTGCAGTAAGTATGCAACTAACCCGAACGGTCAGGTTGGCAAAGAAAAGACAATCACCGTTGACGGTGACGCAAGTGATTGGTCAGAGGATATGCTCATTGCTCAGGGTGCAGCCTGGGATGTTGCCAACCACTACAAGGGCGGCCACGAGAACTGTGTACTTGACACATACTCTCTCTACGCAACATGGGATAACGACAACCTCTATGTTGGTTGGCAGATGGTTAACACAACCGACACATGGGCTCGTGAAGGCGACGGTCCTCTTTCTGACGGCGGCCGTGTTCTTGATGTTCCGCTTATCCTTGCTTTAAGCGTTGATCCGAACAGCACTTCAATGTCAAATAAAAATACTTCGGGTAACCCAATCTGGGGACAGAAAATGGGACTTGAGTTCAATCAGCATGTTGACCACCTTTTCTATATGAGCGGTAAGCCCGGTCTTGGTACACCTGCTATGTTTACAGCAGTTGACGATGAAGGTAACACAGACTACACAACAGGTTGCAAGCCTTTTGCATCATCAGGCATTGAGTACAAAATGGCTACAACAAACATCTGCTCATCAATCTGGGGCCTTAACTATTCAGAGGACACATCAGATGTATATGATGACAGCGCAGACTGGGTTGACTACAAAACTTTTGAAGGTTCTTCAGGTACTCACAACACAAAGTACGACTCATTCTATGAGATGAAGATTCCTTTCTCAGCTCTCGGTATTGACAAGACATATCTTGAGAAGAACGGCGTAGGCGCTATGCTCGTTGCAACAAGAGGTGAATCAGGTCTTGACTGCATTCCTTACGATGATACAATGCTCGATAACGCAACAGGCAGTTATTCAAGCGATCCAAGTACATCAGCCGAAAAGGATGATGTCGATGTAATCACATCAAAGTTTGCAAGAATCGGTAATATGGGTGGCGACGAACCTATTACAAGACCTACAACTCAGCCGACAACAGCAGAACCTACTACTGTTCAGCCTACAACAAGTGCGGCAACTACAGTTGCTCCCACAACAGCACAGCCTGCAACTGATCTTACAGTAAAGGCTACTTCAAACCTTTTCCCTGAAAAGGAAGTTACTGTTGATAAGAACGCAAAGACAGTTACAGTAAACTGCGACCTCAAGTCAACAATGAAGCTTGTAAATGGTTATGTTGAAATCAGCTATGATCCGAATGTTCTCAGCTTTGATCCTGCAAAGAACACAGACATTCTTCCGTTTATTTCAGACGAAACAACAAATCCACAGGAAGGCATCATCAGAACAATTTTCTCAGATGTAAATGACCTTTATGACTTCACAACAAATAAGTCATTCCTTAACCTTGTATTTGATGTTGTTTCAACAGGTTCAACAACAGTTGATATCTATGTTGACGAGCTTTCAGTAGGTTATCATTCAAATAACACACTCAACTTTAAGAACGCTTACACAGGCGGTAAGGCAATAGACCTTTCTTCTGTAGCAGGCTTCACAACTTCAAAGCTTACAGGCACAACAACAATTTTTGCAGATCAGGCTCCTACAACAGCTCCTGCAACAACAGCTCCTGCAACAACACAGCCATCAACAACACAGCCCGCAACAGATGCAACACAGCCGACAACAACACCTTCGGGTGACGGCGCAACAATCAAGTTTGCGGCTCCTACAAGCTATGCATCAAGATACAACTGGAGCAAGCCTGTACTCTTCTACGGCAACACACAGTCAGTTGACAAGTCAACACAGCTTTCAATGACAGCAACAAGCGAGAAGTATTACACAACAGAAGTTGGTTCAAGCACACTTCTCACAACAAACGGCTGGACAGTATATGAACTCAAGATTTCAAAAGATCAGGCAGCAGCAATCAATTCATCAAAGTTTGTCGGTTTTGCAACCGCTGACGGTGTAAACAGAACAACTCTTGTAAGCGGTTCAAATGTACTCAAGGCAGGTGTAGATACTTACACAGCTAAGTACGGCACAACAGCAAACACAGTAGCAGCTCTTGACGGCAAGACATTCGTTATCAGAGATTCAGCTTACGGTGCAACATCATCAACATCATTCGTAGGCTACTGGGTAAGCGACTTTGTAACAGTAAGAGCAGCAGCTCCGCTTGCAGCAACAGCATATTCAACATGGGACAATGTTGATCTTTACTATGGCAACACAACAGCTTTCGATTCAATGACAAAGCTTTCAATGATCAACACAGGCGACACAACAAAGGTATCATCACTCAACGGCAATATGACAATCAAAACAGGCAGATGGTACATCTATGCAATCACACTTGATAAGGCAACAGCATCAGCAGTAGAAAGTGCAAAGTATGTCGGCTTTAACAAGACAGATGCAGTAAACAGAACATCAATCCTCAAGAATGTACTTTTCGCAAAGACAAATACATTTGACGGCAACTACAACTCAAAGGCAAGAACACTTTCAGAACTTGACGGTCAGCTCTTCGTAATCAAGGGTATGACATCTACATCATCATCAGTAGCTACATATACAGGTGAATGGGAAACAAAGGATGTTTATACACAGGGTAAAGATGACACAGTAACACTTTACTTTGCAGCACCAAAGGGCGTAAAGGACTATGCAAACTGGGATACAGGTGTACAGCTCTATTACAGCAATGACAATGTTTACACAAATGCTGAGAGAATTGATATGAAGAAGGTAAACGAAACCAAGAAGGTAACAGTTGATTCTTCAAAACTCAAGACACTTAAGTCAGGTAACTGGGATGTTTACAGCGTAACACTTACAGTTGACCAGATTAAGGCAATTGATAACTGCCAGAGCGTAGGCTTTGTAAAGAAGGGTTCATTCAACAGAACATCTTACACAGCATACAGAAATATCTGTAAGGCAAGCAAGATGGACGGCGATTCAACATACAGCGGTGTTCGTGAATCAATCGAAACATTTGACGGCTATATGTTCGTAATCAACTCTTGCTACACACCAAGCAACGAAAACATTTCACTTACAGGTAGCTGGGTAGTAAAGTAATCCGATTACTTAAAACAAAATAAACTTATTTTCTCCCCGTACAGTTTGTGCGGGGAGTTTTTGTTTGCTAAAATAAAACCTGATTAATTCTCATAGTAATATTTTTTCGCACTCTCTAATATAATTGAACTATAAAACATAAAGGAGAGAAAAATATGGAGTTTAATCAGGAAAACCGCTCGTTTTGCACACCGTCGGCTGTGCTTGACACGGTTGCCGAACAGCTTGCAGATGTTGACCTCACTCTGCCCGATTATTGTCCGGATATAGAAAAAATTCTGAAATGTACCCTCACACCCAAAATTCAGAGCAGAACCCTTTCGGGAGGTCAGCTCCAGATTGACGGATTCTGCACGGTAAATGTAATGTATGTGGAAAGCATAAAGAAAAGTGTGCGCTGTTGCGAACAAAGCGTGAATTTTTCACAGAGCTTTTCGGTAAAAGACGCTCCCGACAATCCGGTTATCATCACAAAAACCAAGCCGGAATACATAAACTGCAGGGCATTAAGTCCCCGCAGACTTGTTATGCACGGAGCATTTTCATTGTATGCAAAGGTATTTTCAAAAACTCAGACGAGCATTTTTACACCTCCCGAAAATATCGAAACCGACTGCAAAACCGTTACATGTGCCGACCTTAAATCATTCTGTCAGGAGCAGTTTTCAGTTTGCGAAGAAATTTCGGTAGGCGAAAAACCGCAGATTGAATCCATTCTCCACAGCGATGTAAGTGTCGGAGTAACTGA
>CACXYD010000122.1:4572-9950 GCA_902771755.1 uncultured Ruminococcus sp.
CCGGAAAACTCGATTACCTGTTGCCGTTCAATAAGATTATAGATTGTGACGGAATTGATGAAAACACAATCAACTGCGTTTCCTGCGATGTCATGTCGTATGACATCAGGCTGAAAAACGATATGCTTTCCGAAAAGCCTTCCGTAATTCTCGAAGTAAAGCTTTGCGTCACGGAGGAGGGCTATATAACCCGTGAGGAGGAGATTGTGTGCGATGCATACTCAACCGAATTTTCCTCGTTACCTGAGTTTGAACAATTAAAAATTACGGGCGAGGTTGTTCCGATTAATGAACCTCATATGGAAAAAATGTCCGTTAAGATTGATGATGGAAAAATCTCACGAATTCTCGATATTTTCACAGAACAGATAACTGCCGAATCTTCACACGATGACAGAGGTATGGTCATAAGCGGAAAAATCAATATATGTATATTGGCACTCAACGGGGAAGATATGCCCGTGTTTATCGAGCGTTCAGCCGATTACGAACATATTATTCCGCAGACAGACTGCACTTGTGCCAAAATTTTCGGCACAAGAACGGCGAGCATAAGCTACAGACTTGCCGAGGATGATGTTATAGAAATTCGTTGTGAACTGAAAATCTGCGGTGCGGCTTTTTCGGAAAACAGGGTAAATGCCGTGAAAAATGTGAATATTTTTGAGGATAAACCCATACCTCCCGAAAATTGTGCGTTGACATTATACTTTGCCGACAAGGGAGAAAAGCTCTGGGATATTGCAAAATCCCACAATACAAAGCTTGATTTGCTGCTTTCGGAAAATTCGGCTGAAAATCAGGTGCTTGATGCACCTAAAATGCTGTTGATTCCGAGAATATAGGGAGGTATAAAAATGGAAGAAAGAAATGTTTATCAGGATATTTCCCGAAGAACTGACGGCGATGTCTATATCGGAGTAGTCGGTCCGGTCAGAACGGGAAAATCCACATTTATAAAAAGGTTTATGGATTCTCTCGTTTTGCCCAATATCCGTGACGAGGCAGTTTATAAGCGTACCGTTGACGAACTTCCTCAATCTGCGGCAGGAAGAACAATAATGACCACAGAGCCGAAGTTTATTCCCGAAGAATCCGTTGAAATCAATCTCGGCAACAACACAACCCTCAATGTGAGAATGATTGACTGCGTAGGTTATATTGTAAACAGTGCAATCGGTTACAGCGAAGAGGACGAACCGAGAATGGTAAAAACTCCGTGGTCAAACGAGGCGATTCCTTTTGACGATGCCGCAGAAATCGGCACTAAAAAGGTAATCACAGACCATTCAACAATCGGTCTTGTTATCACAACTGACGGAACAATCAGCGATATTCCGAGAGAAGATTATGTTGAAAGTGAAAAAAGAGTAATTAATGAGCTGAAAGCAATCAACAAACCGTTCATTATACTTCTCAATTCAGTTGATCCTACTGCAGACGAAACAATCCGCCTGTCAAACGAAATGACCGCCGAATATAAAGTTCCCGTAATTCCCGTAAGTTGTATGGAACTTGACGAAACCGAAATCAAAAGAATACTCGCACAGCTTTTGTTTGAATTTCCTATCCGTGAAATCAAGGTTGACATTCAAAAGTGGGTTGTAAAACTCGATAAAGACCATTGGCTGAAATCGGTTGTATTTGATTCTATAAAGAAAAACGCCGCCAAAATTGAGAAAATCAGACAGATTCAGCAGACAATCACAGAGCTTGAACAATGCGAGTACATCACATCGGCAAAAGTCACGAACCTTGACCTTGGCAAAGGATATGCGGAGATGTCCGTATCTATCAGAAGTGAACTTTTCTACAAGGTTATCTCGGAAGAAACAGGACTTGAGATAACCGAGGAGTACGAACTTCTTAACTGTATAAAGACTCTTTCGCAAAAGCAAAAAGAATTTGACAAGATTGCACAGGCTTATGAACAGGTTCAGGAAACAGGCTACGGAATTGTTATGCCGACAATTGACGAACTTACCCTTGACGAACCGCAGATTATCAAGCAGAGCGGAAAATACGGCATCAAGCTGAGGGCAAGTGCTCCGTCAATTCATATGATGAAGATTTTCACACAGACGGAAGTGACTCCGATTGTAGGTTCGGAACAGCAGTCCGAAGAACTTGTGTCTTATCTACTCAGAGAATTTGACGAAAATCCTGAAAAAATCTGGGAGAGTAACATATTCGGAAAATCGGTTCACGAACTTGTCAACGAAGGCCTTCACAACAAGCTTTACAGAATGCCTGCCGATGCCAGAAGGCGGATAGGGGAGACTATCGAAAAAATTATCAATGACGGTTGCAACGGATTGATATGTATAATTCTGTAACGGCAAATAACGACAAATTTGCAAAGCTTTAATTCACAAATAAATCAACCAACAGAAAAATAAATTGGTAATATCGCCAAAAAAATATTCGCCCCATATTTGTTATTGAAAATGTTTCGGGAATAAAGTATAATATTCCTATATGCAAATGACAAATATGGGGGTTGTTTTATGAATCTTTCCGATGTAGCTTTATTGGCTAAAGAGGAGCTTTCCCTTGCTGAAAAAGGTATTGCCTCGGCAAAAGTTGTTCTCACAGGTTTTGTTGTTGTATTCGCAATGCTTATTCTCTTGATTTTCATAATCAAGATTTACGGTGCGATTGTACAGAAAGCTCAGAATGCAGGCAAAAAGAGCAAAGAGAAAAAGGCAGAAGCCGTAGCAGAAACTCCTGCTCCTGTTGTTGCCGCTCCTGTTGCTCCTGCTCAGACAGACGGTGTTTCCGATGAGGTTGTTGCCGTAATTTCCGCAGCAGTTGCCACAATGTACGGCTCTTCTGAAAAAGCAAGAATCAAGAGTATTAAAAAGTCATCAGACGGCGGTCGTTCCGCATGGGCAAAAGCCGGTGTACTTGATAATACCCGCCCGTTTTAAGGCAAAGTTTTAAGGGAAAGGATGTTATCTAATGGAAATTTTACAAGGCTTTGTAGATGCCGTTAAAGGTATCTTTGAAGGCTCAGGTCTGTCAACTCTTAACTGGCAGAACTATGTAATGATTGGCGTATCAATCGTTTTGCTTTACCTTGCAATCAAAAAGCAGTATGAGCCGCTTTTGCTCCTTCCTATCGCATTCGGTATGCTGCTTGTTAACCTTTATCCGAGCATTATGGCTCCGCCAACAACACAGCTTTTGACAGAAGCCCAATGTGCCGCCCAAAATGTTGCGGTGTCGGGACATGCCAAGACGGTTATTGACGGCGTGACATACATTGAAAATCCGACATACGGCGGACTTCTTTATTACCTCTATCAGGGTGTTAAGCTCGGTATCTACCCACCGCTTATCTTCCTCGGTATCGGTTGCATGACAGACTTCGGTCCGCTCATCTCTAACCCGAAGAGCCTTATCCTCGGTGCTGCTGCACAGATTGGTATCTTCGTAACATTCACAGGTGCTATCTTCCTCGGCTTTACAGAGGCAGAGGCAGGTGCTATCGGTATCATCGGTGGTGCTGACGGTCCGACAGCTATCTATGTAACAACAAAACTCGCTCCGCATCTTCTCGGTTCAATCGCAATTGCCGCATATTCATACATGGCACTTGTTCCGATTATCCAGCCGCCTATTATGAAGGCTCTCACAACCAAGAAAGAGCGTGCCGTAGTTATGGAACAGCTTCGTCCTGTTTCAAAGCTTGAGAAGATTATGTTCCCGGTAATCGTTGTTATTATCATCGCAATCTTCCTTCCCGACGCAGCTCCTCTCGTAGGTATGCTTATGCTCGGTAACCTCTTCAAGGAGTCAGGCGTTGTTGAAAGACTCGGCAAGACAGCTCAGAACGAGCTTATGAATATCATCACAATCTTCCTCGGTACAACAGTAGGTGCAACTGCATCAGGTCAGAACTTCCTTACTCTTGACACAATCAAGATTATCATTCTCGGCCTCATCGCATTCTGCATGGGTACTGCATTCGGTGTACTCTTTGGTAAGATTATGTACAAGGCAACAGGCGGTAAGGTTAACCCACTCATCGGTTCAGCAGGTGTATCTGCCGTTCCAATGGCTGCCCGTGTATCACAGAAGGTTGGTCAGGCTGAAAACCCGGGCAACTTCCTCCTCATGCACGCTATGGGTCCGAATGTTGCAGGTGTAATCGGTTCTGCTGTTGCAGCAGGCGTACTTCTTAATGTTGTAGGCTGATAACCGTAACTTAATAACTTTTATAAAGGAAGTCTTTACGGCTTCCTTTATTTTTTGCCTGTTTTTATTGTAGAATAATTAAATCCAATTTTGTTTAAATTGACATGCATTATTTTAATCAATATTCCGTGTCGGAATTATTACAGGCAGTTCATAGGCTATAATAAAGTGTAAATATGCGAAAGTATGCCGAAAAAACGAATATTTAGTGTTTTTTGGCAATTTTATTTTGTTATCTGATTTTAAAGGAGCTTTATAAATGGCAAAGAATGTAACCATTCAGCGAATTGTCAGCGTCCTTTTGCACAGAATCAAGTTCATTATTCTTGCAACTGTGGTAATGGGATTGCTGTTCTTTATGTACTCACGCTTTGTAATTGCACCGATGTACAGCACATCTACCATGATTTATGTGCAGAACTACAGTTCGGCACAGCGAGCAAGTGCAAATGCCAACGCTAACACCAAGAGTACAACACCTTCAAAGGCTGCCGATGATACAACAAAAAAGACAACCAATGAGGAAAACCAGAAGATTTATCCTGCCGATATTTCTGCATCCGCAAACCTTGCTGAAATCTGCGTTACACTCTTTAAAAACTCCGATGAAATGACAGCACTTTATGACGGTTGCAATGTTAATGTTGCAGTAACCGACGGTACTTTCTTTATCACAATCACAGTAGACGGTACAGATGCACAGAAATGTGCCAATGTCGCAAATCAGCTTGCCGAAAAAGCTGCTGAGGTTTATAATTCAAAGTTCAGCTACGGTCAGATAGGAACACTTCGTCAGGCAAATGTTCCTTCGGCTCCGTATGCTCCGAGTAACACAAAGAATATGCTTATAGGCGCCGCAATCGGATTTATTGCATCCTGCCTTATTTCTATTCTTATTGAACTTATCGACACAACAATCAAGTCCGAGGACGATATTCAGGATATCTACGGTATTCCTGTATTTGCCGAAATTCCCGACTTTGAGAATCAGGGTTAAGGAGGAACTATGGCTGTTAATTTAAAATTATTTAAAAAGAAAGACGATAAAAAGAGCAACGGTCAGAATTTTTCTCTTTCAGATAAGAGCAAGTTCGCCATTGTTGAGGCATACAAGGCTGCAAGAACAAACATTATGTTCTCGCTTTCCGCCAAAGAGAAAAAGTGCTTTGCCGTAACCA
>CACXYD010000123.1 GCA_902771755.1 uncultured Ruminococcus sp.
CGCGAAAAATATATTCCTCACCTCACGCTCGCAAAGCTCAGACTTCTGCTTGTTCACCGCGATTTAAAGGACAGCGTAATGCCAAAGGATATAAGCTATATCTCAACGCAGACCTATTTTTCGCCAGTTGCGTATGTGGCGCTCTGCGACGACGAAACAATAAAAAAGGTGGGGGAAAGCTCGCATATTTTAAACACGGTTGAAGAACAGCTCAAGCTCTGCCAAAAGCGCAGTCCGCAGGTCAGGCTCGACTACCTTTCAATCTTCAACAGCCTTCAAAGGGACGACGGAAACGGAGTGAATATTGCTTTTATTAATTCTGATAAAGAATTAAAAGCGGATATTGAAAAAATATCTGTAAAATATGAGAATTAATGAAATTTAATTCACTAAAAGACTTTATCTTTTGGACAATTTGTAGTATAATATAACTTAATTATAATGTATCGTTATACCCAAATTTACCAAGGTGGTGGCAATATGTCTGAATTTTCCGTACGCTTATCCGAAATAGTGGAACGGCTGGAGCTTCAAAGCGTGTATGTGGCTGAAAACTATGAGGACATAAAAATATCCACGGTTGAAATCAACCGCCCGGGACTTGAGCTGACAGGCTACTTTGAATTTTTTGACAACAAAAAGATTCAGGAAGCCGAATCCGGCAGCGACGGTCTGGCGGTATTCAGCAAGATTCCCTACGGCAGTTATACGATCCGCGAGATCAGCGCTCCCCACGGCTATCATATCTCCGATGAAGAATGCAATAAAAAATGCAAGTCCAACAAAGAAATATTTGAAACATAAAAATGTTCCAAAAATAACTTCAAGAACACCAACCCAAAATGGGAGAGAGTACCTTTTGTTTCTGATTGCATTAAGTGCCATCAGAAATCCTGCCACAAGCAACAAAGCGGCAGTCTTACTGCTTAAAATATTTGAATAATGGTCAAACGAGAACAAAATATTCAGCACAAGAGTGAATATAAAAGCCTTGTTTTTACCGAATTTATCGGCAAAAACAAATGTGATAGAAGAAAAAGCGGCGCAGGAGAGAAGAATCTGAAAAAGTACAAAGCAGTTAAAATTCAAAAGAATATACTGCAATGAACCCGTGATTGTCGCAAAAATGTAGTTAATATCATTACTGTAATAGTTATGATACTGACAGATGTATAAAGAATTGTAAAAATCGTCAGCGCTGTCATAGGAAAATGCAGTAATACCTATAATCAAAACCATAATAACAATATTAATTGCCAAAGCAAAGAAAGTCTTGCTCTTTAATGCGTTTAATATTTTATCTTTCATAATAACTTACCTCTGCATTATCATTCTTGTTTTAAAATCACTTTCTTGATCTTCTTTCGTTAATCAAAAGCTGAAGATTCTTCTGTTCGTAAGTATTGAATTTAACATTTTTCTCAAATTCTTCGGCTGTATATTTGCCCTCATACCATGACTGAGAATTAAAGTATGCATTAAGGCTTGCATCCTTGAAAATTCTGCCCCTTCTTGCATAAATTTCATTAATTGCAAGCTGTAAGTCATCATCACTCAAAGCACTTACCTGTGCGTTGCTCAGATACGAAGAATCGCTGTTAGGGAATATGAATCCGCTTTTGCTGTTATTATTAGTGTTTGTATTATTGGAGGAGTGTGCGTTTGAACTCTGCGAATTTGAACTGCTTGATGCGCTGTTCTGACTATTTGATGACTGCTGAGCCTGTGTTGCAGGGGCCTCTGTTTCTCTCTGAATCTGTCCGCTTGAAATCACAAGCTTAACAACTGTGCCTGTGCTTGCACTTGTGTCACCTTCGGGAGATTGAGAAATAATATATCCTTCCGGATAATCATAACTGTACTCATAATCGGAAATTTCAACAGTAAATCCTGCCTGTTCAAGAAGTTTCTTACCGTAACTGTAACCGTAACCGACAACGGGAACAACATTGTTATAAGAGGAAGATGTTGTAACCTGTTCTGTTGTAGCAGGAACAGTAGTAGGAGCTACCGTACTCGGTGCCTGTGTGGTTGCCTCGGCAGATGTTGTAGTTTCGGCTGTAGTAGTTTTATTGTCAGAAGATGAATTTGACAAACCGTTATAAACACAGAAACCGATGAATCCGAGTGCAGCGGCAATTACAACCGCACAAAGAATAATAACAAATTTATTCTTCTTTTTCTTTACATTTTCTTCTTTATCTTCTTCATCTGTATATCCGAATTCATTGTCATCGCCTTCAAAGCTGTTGTCATCAAAGCTTGTCTTTTCTTCAACTTTTTTAGTATCGTCAACTTTATTATCTGCAGGCTTAACAGACGGCTCATCCTCAAAGAAATCGCCGTAATCCTTGCTTGATTCATTGCTTGTAAGAACATTTTTATGGTCCGCACCCGAGTAATAGTCAAACACCTCAACGCTTGTAACAGGGGGGAGAACTTCGGGAGCTACTTCGCTGTTGCTTGAAATATCTTCAAATTCTTCAGGCTTCTTGTCTGTAACAGTCTGTTCCTTCTTATCATCTTCACTTGATACGGAACTGATATCTTCAAATTCAGGCTGTTTTTCTTCCGATACTTCGTCAGTCTTAGCCTCAGAATTTTCAGGTTCGTCAACTGCATCCGTAACATCAACAACCTCAAATCCGCTGTTTTCGTCAGCGTCAGACTCACCGACTTCATTAGCATCTACAGGAGCATTCTCATCAACAGGCAAAGATTCTTCATCGGCTAAAACTTCGGCAATGCCAAGCTGTTCACCGCCTGCAAATTCGTTATCGAGAACTGCGTCCTCAACTGTCTGAACTTCATCTTTATCGTCAAAATTATCCTGCGGTTCAGTCGGCTCTGTATCTTCAAATTCATCATAATCGTATTCTTCAAATACATTGCCGTCAAAATCCGTGCTTTCGGGAACAACAACATCGGGATTCGGAACAGGGGAGGATGTACCGATTTCATCCTTGATAGATGTAAGCGCATTTTTAATGTTGCCTGCGTTCTTCCAACGATTTGTGTTATTCGGCTGACAGGCAATTACAATAACACTTTTGAGTTTCTCGTCACCCTCAGACGGTGCGGTAACAGCCTTGCCCGAAAATCTTTCTTCACAAGCGTTCTTTCTGTCGCACGAATCGCTTTCAAACGGAATTTTACCGCCGTTGCACATTGCATACATAATTATGCCGACAGAATAAATGTCAGTTGTATAGTCAACATTTTCCTGCTTGTAAACCTCGGGTGCAACAAATGAAGTATCCTCAATCTTGCCCTCAAAATCTGTAAATCCGCCGATTTTATACTTTCTGTCATCAGTTACAAAAATATTCTTTGGTGAAATATTTCCGTGAAAAATATTCTTTGTTTCCAAAGTTTCAAGCATTTCACTCATCTGAATACCAAAGTCAACTACTTCACCCTCGGTAAAAGTTTTGGTTTTCATAAGTTCTTCAAGACTTGCGAGTTCTTCTGTAAATATGTACAAATCACAGGTTTCTTTGTTTTGGTTATCCTGAACATAAACATCCAGATAGTTAGATACACCGTCAAGCTCTTTAACCGATTCAATAAAATCAGCCTCTTCGGTAAAATACTCGGCATGTTCATCGGTGTAATTGTTTTTACCGACAAATGCGTGTCTTAAAATCGCATTCTGAGTAGTATTTTTGTCGATTTTTCTTGATACCTTGTAAACTTCACAGCCGTTGTCCTCACCGACAAATGAAGTAACCTTCCAATCCCTTAAATCTGCCGGCAACTTAATCATTTTTGCCATACTAACACTCCTTAAATATTTCCTTATTTTTCATATTTTATCTAAATTAAGGTAATTAACCCTCACTATCTCATTCTCCAGATTATTGTACCATATTACAAGCTGTTTTACCATAGATATTTCAATTTTTTAAAAAATAATTCTAATTTGTAATTAAATCTAACATAAAAACAGCAGTCCGCCGTAACGAACTGCTGAAATTGATTGTAATAAAATATATTACTTGTTACTTGATTTTTATTTTTTCTTTTTTGTTAACTCCGATAATTCCTCCGATACCGCCTGCAAACACAGCCGCCATAAACTTTAAAAGCGTAATAATCGAAACGGGTTCACCGTTGAAAATCAGCGCAACCGATGTTATGACAAGAAAAATAAAAAGTCCCGTAAGCGAACCCACCACAAGTCCTGCACTTCCTGTAATTCTTGATGATATTATTCCCGACATCAGCGTTGCAACACCCACCATTCCGACTGTGCAATAATCAAGTATATCGGCAGAAATAACTCCCGATGACATCATAACAGCCGCAAGCAGACACATAAGAATCACAAGAACAAGTATTCCGCATACTGATGAAAACAGAACGGCTTTTGCAAGTAATCTTTTAACTCAATAAGCCTTGATATCAATGGAATTTTCGTACTCATCCATGACATGGAAAAGCTACGGATTGAGTTCAAGACGTTAACACTCATTCCCATCTGACCAGCTGCAACAGATCCGACTGTTGCAAAAATCACCGGGTTCATAAAATTAAAGATAAAATATCCACTTATCCAGCTCAGAGCTATTTTCCATTGATAAGGAAAGATCTCTGTCATATAAACAACACGTTCATTGATTTTCGTCTTCCATATATTCTTTAGAATAGCAACAAAATCATGCATCACAAAATATGTCAACACATATATCACACAGGCTATGGCTGCAAATGCCATTGAATATAGTTTGAATCCCATAATGAGAGCTCCCCATGTTATGCCTGTATTGACTATTGTTCTGTAAAATTCCATCTTCGCCATCTGTTTAACAAGACCAAGTCCTCTCATAAATGAGAACACTGGAGCAGAAAAAAGCCACCACGCACTTGTCGAACTTAATATCAACCATGGAATATTCCAATCTACATGATCATCCTTTCCAAACTCTTTAAAGAAAAAGAAGCCGCCAACCTGCAAGACAAGCCAGTACAGTAAAGCAATGACGAAATACCATCTCAAACAGAAATGTAGCAGAGACGACAATCTTGAACGATATATATCTTCTCCTAATAAACTAACACCATCAATGTCCCACTTCAAATGCGCATGCTCATGGGCTACATATTGCGTCATGATACCCGTAAAACCCAGTTCAAAGAAGACCTGAATTGCCATCACCGAGCCAAAGGTATAGTAATAGCCTTGTTCTTCTTTTGTCAGGCATGTGGCATATAGGAATACAGAAAAAACGCCAATAAAAGCAGATAACACGCCATTACTTGACGTATA
>CACXYD010000124.1 GCA_902771755.1 uncultured Ruminococcus sp.
GTCTTTTTCATCCGCGAAGTCGATGAACTTCCTCGCGCAGACAGTTCCGTCCGCCTCCATGATGCTGCACACCGCGTCCGTATTGATCCCCAGGTCCACAGCGCAGATCCGCTGCTCCTGTACCGGCCTGTCAGTGAGTTTCCTTTCCTCCTCGAACGAGAACCTCAGGAAATACTTCCTGTGGCGTTTCTCCAGGATCGGGGCCGATGCCTTCACGCCCGTCCAGTGCTTCCTCAGGTACTCCATGTCCGTATGCAGGAGTGACGCGCTCACCCATACCCAGTCTTTACCGTTGTAAAGCTTGAGGAAGGCCTGATCCCCTTCTGCTTCCCTGTACATGTTTCCCCGGTAGAATACGGGCATCGCATGCGTTCTTTCCCCGAGGACAGGGCTCTTCCCCCTTCTTCCGCCTTCCTCCCACTGCGCGAGCCGGGTCCTGTACGATGATACCGCTCCCAGTGCGTGCGTGATGGCTGACCTGCGCAGGTATGACGGCATCTTCGGGAAAAGGCAGTCGAAGTCATACACCGCACGGTTCCTCTTTGTGCTGTGCACGAGGTGCTCCGCATAGTTGAACCTTTTTTTCCCCCCTTCGACTGCAGAGATATCCTCCCACACAGTATCATAGAACAGGGCCAGCACGCGCACCGCTTCCCGGTAGATCTTCAGGGTAACGGACAGCGGGCCGTCTGCCTTCCTGATCTCAACGCCATAGCTCGATGTGATCTTCATGCTGTCCTCCCTGCTGATGGTGCCTGTCCCGCCTGGCTGCTATGCCCTGTCTATGCCCTGTCTTTCTGTGAACTGATACATGCAATCACCGATTACATCGAACAAATGTTCTAGCTTAGTTTTAACCCACTTTACCGGCCATGTCCACAACCATTTACATATGAAAGCAGCCTTTTATGATAAATTGAAAATGGTTTTCCCCCTCTCTTCTGAACACGACCAGGTCTAAAATGAGAAAAAAGGCTGATAGCCCTTTTCCTCAGTAAACGATATATAAAACCGATGATACAGATCGAAAGAACAAGCACCAGACTTCTCCGGCTAACTCATGTTTGAAAACACGAGAATGCGCCGGTTATCCTTCAAAATATAGCTCTCTTTGCGGTTGACTATAAATTCATTCCATTCGTCCACGAACTCTTCTGCCGGAGGATTTTGCCCGGTTTCCTGCGGGTTTTCTTCGGTAGTCCCTTCAGTTGATTTCTCCTGCACTGCTTCTTCCGTGGTCCCTTCGGATGTTTTCTCAGGCGCCGCTTCTTCCGTTGTTGCTTCCGGCGCTTCTTCCAATACTGTCTCTTCTGTGGTTCCTCCCGGAGCTTCCTCCTGTACTGTCTCTTCCGTACTTCCTCCCGGCGCTTCTCCCAAATCGTCCTCCCGGACATCCTTTGCGTCACCTGTAACACGGCGCACTATTATATCGACCATTTTCGTTCCCGTCTGGATAAGCTCTGCGTGTGCATTGACGGTGGCATTATTGATTGCCTGTACGCTGAATATCAAGCAAAGTAAAATTTGAGAAATGTGGTGAGCAAATGGAATTTGTAATGCCTGCCTTTGCGTGTATTGTGGTAGTGTTCGGGCTGATAAAAAAAGTTCCCGTGTTTGATGTGTTCATCTCGGGAGCAAAAGAGGGAGTAAAACTTTTGTACAACATCGCCCCGACAATTATGGGACTTGTGTTTGCCGTTGACCTTCTGCAGTCAAGCGGAGCAATTGATGCAATATGCTCACTGATTCAGCCGACTGCGGAATTTTTAGGATTTCCAAAAGAAATCGTTCCGCTCGTACTCCTCCGCCCCGTTTCGGGAAGCGGTTCAACCGCACTTCTCACAGCCTTGTACAAAACCTGTGGTCCGGACAGCTTTGCCGGCAGAGTAGCCTCCGTACTCGCAGGTTCAAGCGAAACCACCTTTTATGCAATCGCCATGTACTTCGGCTGTATCCGTGTCAAAAAAATCCGCCACACCCTCTTTGCCGCCATAACCGCCGACCTAACCGCCGCAATCATGAGCGTTATAACGGTCAGATTGTGGTTTAATATGTAATAAAAATCCGCATTGCTTTCACGACAAATCAAAGCAATGCGGTAATTTTATATAATTATTTGTTTAACAGCCAATCAATAACATTGACAACTTTAATTCCGTCATAGTTGCCAACGGTCAGTTTATCAAGTGTCAGAACAATTTTTTCGTAATT
This sequence comes from uncultured Ruminococcus sp., assembly GCA_902771755.1. GTDB lineage: Bacteria > Bacillota > Clostridia > Oscillospirales > Acutalibacteraceae > Ruminococcoides. The sequence goes on from CACXYD010000124.1 coordinate 2,212, forward strand.
ATCCTGAATGGCATACAAAGGCTTCATCTCACGGTTAAATGTGTTTTCCGAAACCATATCTGCGGTAACCTGAATATAGGTGAATTCGCCACGCTTTTCGGCAACAAAGTCAACCTCATTTTCTTGATATTTACCTATTGCTACCTTATAGCCTCTCCTGAGCAGTTCAAAAAACACTATGTTTTCAACCGAAAACCCCAAGTCATAATATTTTCTCGGCAAAATATGATTTCTTATGCCCAAGTCAACCATATAATATTTTTTGTTTGCTTTTAGCAATTGCTTTCCGACAATATCAAAACGCTCTGCCGGATAGAAGATAAATGATTCAATCAAAGCGTCCACATAATTGCTGACAGTATTGGCAGAAATTTTTCTGCCGCTTGACACAAGATAATTTGTTATGCCTCTTAATGACACGGGACTGCCTATAACACTTGAAAGATATTTTGCAATAGTTTTCAACAACGGTATATCGTTAATTTTCCTTTTATCAGAATTTGATTCCTGTCTTTTCTGTCGATCCTCAATGTCCTTTACAATTACCGTATTATAAATTCCTTCAAGGTAGGTATCAACCTTATCATCTGTCCTATCCATTGTTGCCACAAACGGAAGTCCGCCGTACTTTATATAATCGGCGAATGCACTTTCTTTATCTTTGTCACTCAATTGCATATATTCACTAAATGATAACGGCAACATTGATATTTCAACATAGCGCCCTGTCAGAAGTGTAGCTAAATCTCCCGAGAGCATATAGGCATTTGAACCCGTAATATAAATATCTATATTTGGCTTTACATACAGGCTGTCAACTACTTTTTCAAAACTCGGTACTTTTTGAATTTCATCAAGGAAAATATATGTGGTTTTATCCGCAATCAATCTGTCCTTGATATAAGCATACAACTTCTTATAATCACAAAGTTCTTCATATTCAAGTTCTTCAAAATTTACTGCAATAATCTGATTTTCTTCAATTCCGATTGATTTCAGATAATCCTGATACTGCATAAGAAGTGTAGATTTTCCGCATCGCCTTATGCCTGTTACCACTTTGATAACATCGTCATCTTTCCATTGTATTAACTTTTCAAGATATTCTTTTCTCTGTACCATTGAAATCACCTGCACTTATTGTGTTCTCATTATAGCACACAATAGTTCAAAAATCAAATAGTGTTCCCATTTCGGCACGCTCTTTCTAAATTTAAGCTTTGCGTTCCCATTTCGGCACAATTTTACTTTGATTCAAAGAAATTCAGAACATCGGCATAGATATCAAGTTTATTTTTTTCGTTGAGAATTTCATGACGGTTGTTTTTGTAGAGGGTTGCGTCAACATTGTTATAACCGAGATTTTTCAGAAACAACACGAGCTTGCCGAATTTTTCCTTTGAACCAATAACAGGATCGTCACTGCCTGCAATTACAAATATCGGCAGATTTTTATTGCTGACATTCCAGTCTTTTGCATTGAACGCACCTTTTTGCAATTTGAAAAGGTTGATGAAACCGTTTGTTGTAAAAACAAATCCGCACAGCTCGTCATCATTATATGCAGTTACATTTTCGCTGTTTTCCGAAAGCCATGAATTCGGAACGGAATTGTCGGTGTTATAACTGCTGAAAGTTGCGTTGTTGAGAAAATGATTCGGCTTTTTTGCACCGTGAAAAGGTTTTGAAATTTTAGAAAGTGCAAGAGCGATACCAACCGCATTATTCTCAGTCGGCGGACCGCAAAGCACAACTTTTGCAACCTCGCTGTCATACTTTTTCAGATAATTTCTCGCAACAAGCGTACCCATACTGTGGCTGAAAATATAGATTGGAAGATTCGGATATTCATTCTTCGCAAGCTTTGAAACCTCGTGCAAATCATCTACAATCGCAGAAATATCCTCCGTGTAAAAATATCCGTGATCGCCCTTCTGACGAATACTCGCACCGTGACCTCTGTGGTCATGGATAATGCACACATAGCCGTTTTTTGCAAGATAATTCATAAAATCGAAATATCTCTCCTTGTGTTCCGACATTCCGTGTGAAAACTGAACTATTGCTTTCGGTTCACATTCAGGCTCAATTATTGCCACATCAAGCACAAGTCCGTCAAACGGTGATTTTATTTTAACATTTTTCATCTGTCATTCTCCTTGTCAAACAGAGTTATTATTCCAAAAAATCCGATACTAAATCATAAATCACAAAAATCAAAAACACTCCGTGACTTATCTTTACGATAATTGTACACGGAGTGCCTTTTATTTTCAACAGCCATTAATAAAAATCTGTCTGTATGCTTTTACGATGCCTTAAAATTATAAACCGGTTTCATAATGTCAACGATATCAACCGATTCACGAATTACATCAATTATATCGTCAAGGGATTTGTATGCCATGGGCGCTTCGTCAATTGTCGCCTCACATACCGAAGTTGTGTAAATGCCTTTCATTGCGGACTTGTACTCATCAAGATTGAGAGTTGTCTCTATGCCCATATCGCCATTCAGTAAGTCTATGATGTGATTCTTATCCTCTTCCTGCATGACCATTTCAGAAGACACAATACGGAACACGTCTTCCTCTGGCAATTCATGATAGAGTTTACTAAGAGCACGAATGGTAAAGTACCCCGTAACAATATCCATGTTACCTACTTGTTCAGACGATTTCCCCGAGAATTCATTGATAAAATCCCACACAGTAACGATATTGAATCCTGAATCAGGATATCGATTCGTTTTGTTGTCTATAAGCATATGCGTACCAATACACAAAAAACATCGCAGTGTCTCGACACGCGACCAAACCTTTTTTTTCACGACGAGGGAATTCTATTAGGTTATTCGCCAATTGGCTTCTTCGTGGTCTTTATCGAGAGAATCCAATCAACATGAAAAAGAAAAAAATTCGAAAATCTTCA
>CACXYD010000125.1 GCA_902771755.1 uncultured Ruminococcus sp.
TATGTTCGGTGCTGACGCAAACTGCGGAAGAATTCTCTGCGCAATCGGTTACAGCGGTGCCGAAACAGATGTTAAAAAGATTGATGTTTCATATAAATCCGCAAAGGGCGAAATCCTTGTCTGCAAGGACGGCAACGGTCTTGCATTTGACGAGGACAAGGCTAAGGAAATTTTGCTTGAGGACGAAATTGAAATCCTCGTAAAATTAGGTGACGGCAACGCATCTGCCGAGGCTTACGGTTGCGATCTTACCTATGATTATGTAAAAATCAACGGTGACTACCGCACATAATATGCGAATTTGATTGTGTGAGCGGTAATTAACTACATACAAAGGATTGAAGAAAATGGATGTTTCAAAGAGAGCCAAGGTACTTATACAGGCAATGCCCTATATCAAAAAATATTCGGGCGAAACAATTGTTGTAAAATACGGCGGAAACGCTATGATAAACGAAGAACTTAAAGCGGCAGTTATGAGCGACCTCGTTCTTATGCAGCTTGTCGGTGTCAATGTTGTGCTTGTTCACGGCGGCGGCCCCGAAATCAATGCAATGCTCAAAGCTGTCGGCAAAGAAAGCAAGTTTATCAACGGTATGAGAGTGACCGACAAGGAAACTATCGACATCGTTCAGATGGTGCTTGCAGGCAAGGTCAACAAGAGCCTTGTTCAGCTTCTCGGCAGTCACGGCGGTAAGGCTATGGGTCTTTGCGGTCTTGACGGCAGAATGCTTATGGCAGAAAAGCTTGTTACAGGTGCAGACCTCGGCTATGTGGGCGAGATTAAGGAAGTTAATCCCGAACCGCTCAACAATGCTCTTGCAAGCGGTTATATTCCGATTGTTTCAACCGTTGCCGGCGGTTATGACGGCAATGTTTATAACATAAACGCAGACATTGCGGCATCGCAGATTGCTGCTAAAATCGGTGCAAAAAAACTCATTCTTATGACAGACATCAGGGGACTTCTCCGTGATGTTCACGATGAGGATTCGCTCATTCCTGTTGTCAATGTCAGCGAAGTTCCAATGCTCAAGCGTGACGGCATCATCAGCGGTGGTATGATTCCGAAAATTGACTGCTGTGTTGAGGCAGTCCGCAGCGGCGTAAGCCGTGCCCATATCATCGACGGCAGAATTGAACATTCAATCCTCCTTGAACTCTTCAGCGACGAGGGCATCGGTACAATGTTTTATTGATTTATGAGTGACAAATTGCCGAACAGAAAGAAAATCCGTTTTGAAAATTATGATTATTCGGATTTTGGTGTTTACTACATAACTGTTTGTACAAAAGATAAACAAAGAGTTTTTTGGACAAACAGAACTTTAAGTGCGTACCAAGCCCTCGGAGATGCAGGCATTTCCGTAGGGGTAGTCTTGCGACCGCCGCCAGTGGCGGAAAAAAGGAGCAAAGCGCTGTCTGAAATAACGAGCAATAGGCAGTGCATTTATGCACAACGCATTGCGACTATATTTCAGACGGGAAGATATTATCCGCCCGTCTGATGAGCTTTTTCGTTCATTTACAACTGTCGGACAATATGTTTATAAGGCGGTGCTTGAAATGCACAGGCATTATCCATTCATATTTGTTGACACTTTCACAATTATGCCGAATCATATTCACTTGTTATTGCGAATTGATAATATGATTGAAACAGAAAATTCCGTGGAGTTTTCTAAGGCAAAATCAATTTCAACGGTTATCGGTCAAATGAAACGCACAGTTTCGGCACAGGCAGGATATTCAGTTTGGCAAAAATCATTTTATGACCGTATAGTAAGGAATGACCGAGAGTATTCCGAAATATGGCAATACATTAACAGTAATCCGTTTGTATGGGAAAAGGATTATTAATCAGATTTTGAGAATATTGCAATTGTTTGTACAAATGATTTGTTCGATGTGATATACTTTGTGTAGTGGTTATTTGTACATCAGAAATTTTATTACGAACAAATCTACGAAATGAACATAAATTTTTGTAGGGGTAGTCTTGCGACTATATTTCAGATGGGCGATATTATCCGCCTGCCTTGATGAAATTTATGTTTGATTAAAATTATATGATGTTATGAGAGCTGTGTGTTCAAATTTACACGCATCGCTGACATTGTGGCTTTTATAAAAATAGTGCATTATAAATAATTTCTGCTATTACTTGCGGGCGGATGATATCCGCCCCTACGGGTAGACACAGAAACTTTGCAAAGTAAAGCGTTGATTATGGTTTTTCTTGCAAAACTTGCGACAACTATTCACTTTTCACTATTAATTTTTACTTAAAAACACGGAGGGTGCAATGATTATACGAGAAATGACAATTGATGACTATGACGAGGTCTATAAGATGTGGCAGATTACCACAAAGCGTGCGCTCTCTAAGGCTGACGAAAGAGATCAGATGGAGCGTTATCTCAAGCACAACGCAGGTATGAGTCAGGTTGCTGTTGTTGACGGAAGAATTGTCGGGACGGTGCTTGCAGGTCATGACGGCAGACGAGGTTTTATCCACCATATGGCTGTTCTGCCCGAATTCAGACGAAAGAGAATCGGTCACGCTCTTGCACAGACCGCTATCAAAAAAATCCGTGAACAGGGCATCGACAAAACTCACATTTTCTGTTATCAGAACAACGAAACCGGTCAGAGTTTCTGGCGTGATTTCGGCTTTGAAAAGCGTGAAGATGTCTTTGTTTACTCCTTCAGCAACGACAAAATATGAAAGGCTGTGACTAATTTGACTACGAAAGAAAAAGACTTAAAATATATTATGCATACATACGGTCGCTACGATGTTGCGCTCAAAAGTGCAAAGGGCGTTACCGCATATGACGAAAACGGCAAAAAGTACATTGATGTTTCATCGGGTATCGGTGTAAACAGCCTTGGTTATTGCAATGACGGTTGGGTCGAAGCTGTTTCAAAGCAGGCAGGCACAATTCAGCATATGTCAAACTATTTTTACTGCTCACAGGCAAGTGACCTTGCCGAAAAGCTTTGCACACTTACAGGTCTTGCAAAGGTTTGTTTTGGCAACAGCGGTGCCGAGGCTAACGAGTGCGCAATCAAAATTGCCCGTAAGTACAGCTTTGACAAGTACGGCGAAGGCAGAAACGAAATCGTAACGCTTAACAATTCTTTCCACGGCAGAACTGTTACAACTCTTGCCGCAACAGGTCAGGATGTTTTTCATAACTACTTCTTCCCCTTTACAGAGGGCTTTAAGTATGCAGACGCAGACGATATGGACGCTCTGAAAGCGGTTGTTTCGGACAAAACCTGCGCAGTAATGCTTGAACTCATTCAGGGTGAGGGCGGTGTAAATATCCTCGATCCCGAATATGTAAAAGAGCTTGTTAAGTATTGCAACGACAACGACATTCTCGTTATTGTTGATGAAGTTCAGACAGGTGTCGGCAGAACAGGCAAACTGTTTGCTCATCAGAATTACGGTATCCTCCCCGACCTTATGACTGTTGCAAAGGGACTCGGCGGCGGACTTCCTATCGGTGTTTGTATGTGCGGTGAAAAGCTTAAAGATGTTATGTCACCGTCAACACACGGCACAACGTTCGGTGCAAACCCCGTTGTTTGTGCAGGTGCAAACTATGTTCTTGACACAGTTGCAAATGACGAATTTCTTGCAGAAGTTGAGAAAAAAGGTCAGTATTTTGAGGACAAACTCACAAAAATTGACGGCGTAAAGAGCGTTCGCAGAATGGGACTTATGATTGGTGTTGAGCTTGAAAAGGGCGATGCGCACGATATTGCAATCAAGTGCGTTGAAAACGGCTTGCTCATTATCACAGCGAAAGATTTGCTCCGTATGCTCCCACCGCTTATAATTAATTATGATGAAATTGACGAGGCGATTAACATACTCGAAAAAACAATAAAGGAGAACAACTAATGAAACACTTACTTAAACTTGAGGACTGGTCAACAGAAGAAATTATCAACACACTTAACCTTGCCGATCAGCTTAAATATGAGCAGAAGCACGGCATTGAGCATAAAATTCTCAAGGGCAAAACTCTTGGTATGATTTTTGAAAAGTCAAGTACCCGTACCCGTGTTTCATTTGAGGTTGGTATGACACAGCTCGGCGGTTATCCGCTTTTCCTCTCATCAAATGACCTTCAGATTGGCAGAGGCGAGCCTGTTGAAGATACTGCTCGTGTTCTTTCTCGTTTTCTTGACGGTATTATGATTCGCACTTTTGAGCAGAAAGAAGTTGAGGCTCTTGCAGAGTACGGCTCAATCCCGATTATCAACGGCCTTACAGACTATTGTCACCCATGTCAGGTTCTTGCTGACCTTATGACAATCCGTGAATTCAAGGGCAAACTTGAAGGCTTAAAGATGTGCTTTATCGGCGACGGCAACAACATGATGAACTCACTCATTGTTGGCGCACTCAGCACAGGTATGAGCTTCTCAGCCGCTTGTCCAAAGGATTATATGCCGCCTAAGCACATTATCGAGTTTGGCGAAAAGTACGGCAAAGATAAATTTGAGATTGTAACAGATCCGCTTGAGGCTGCTAAGAATGCCGATGTTGTTTATACTGATGTATGGGCATCAATGGGTCAGGAAGAAGAAAAGAAAATCCGTGAAGCAGCATTTGCCGGCTATCAGGTTAACAAAGAGCTTATGGCTGTTACAAACAAGGATTGTATGGTTCTCCATTGCCTCCCTGCACACCGTGGCGAAGAAATTACAGCCGATGTATTTGAAGAACACGCAAACGAAATCTTTGAAGAGGCTGAAAACCGTCTCCACGCTCAGAAGGCTGTTCTTGTTGAGTGTATGTCAGACAAAATGCCCGAAAAGGTTTAATGACAGTTCGGCTTTTTAAAACTTCATAAAAAGCACAAAAGTCATATTGCACAACACGAAAGTGGGTAAATTGTGCAATATGACTTAAATTTTGTTGCAAAAAAGAGTATAATTCCATTTGGGGATAATAGCAAAATGAAAATTGCGGGTGTATAATTAAAGTAAATAATTACACATTTTATGGAGAAAAAGGAAGTCTTTAAAATGACAAGAGAACAAAAACAGCATATTCTGCATTTTGCAGTCAGCTCTCTGGGCGGATTTATGGGCG
>CACXYD010000126.1 GCA_902771755.1 uncultured Ruminococcus sp.
TGTCTGTGCTTCGCTCCATGTCCCTCATGCTGTCGGAAGCGTTCTCGGCAGCCCTTGATGTCTCGTTAAGACTTCGGTTGTAGCTGTCAAGCTGAGTCTTGAGAGCCTGAAGTGACTTTCTGCCTGCCTGAGCCTTTGCAACACCTGCCTGAATCTGACTCTGAACTTCTTCGCTGTTCATATTTGTTTCGATAAGGCTCTGAATCTGTGCTTCTGTGTTGCTGTCGATTGTAGCCTGAACTGCAGATGAACTCATCTGTGTAGAAACTGCAGTTGAAACCTGAGCCTGAACTTCTTCGCTGATCTGACCTGCGGCAACAGCGGCATCGTACTGATCTGCTGTCATGCCAAGACCTGCGGCTGCGAGAACCTGTTCTGTAACAGACTTTCTTACTGTTGCCTCAACGGCTGTTCTGATAACATCCTTCTGGCTGTTTACAGTTGCTGTTACTGTTTCGAGTGCTGTATTGTAAGCGAGTTTCTGAGCATTCTCATCGCTGAGTGATGAGATAAGGCTATCGAGAACGCTTGCATAGTTTTTGATTGTAAGTTTGTCGGCTGTAAGACCTGCGGCTGCAATCTGAGTGTCGGCAGTTGAGAGAAGTGTGTTGAACACCTGCTCTGCACCGCTGTTAAGAGTTGAGCTGTTAGATGAAAGCTTGCCAAGTCCGCCTGCGAGTGTTGCAACATAACTGCTAAGACTTGCCGCACCGTTATCAACCTGTGATGCACCGCCTGCAAGTGTTGCAAGACCGCTGTCAAGCTGTGATGCACCGCTGTCAAGCTGTGACGCACCGCTCTTGAGTTTTGATGCACCGTCATCAAGTGTCTTTGCACCGTTTGAAAGGTCGCCTGCACCGCTGTCAAGCTGTTTTGCACCTGAACTTACCTGTTCTGCACCGTCATAAAGCTTGTCAATACCTTCAATAAGTGTACCTGACTTGTCAAGAAGTGTGCCGATACCGTCATAAAGCTGTGAAGAACCGTCAACAAGCTGGTCTGCGGCATCTTCAAGTTCATCAAGAGAATCCTTGAGTTCGTCAACCTTATCGTCAACCTTTGAGAAATCAACATTGTTGAAGATATCGTTAATTGCAACTGTCATTGTTGTTGAAAGTTCAAAGTTAGTTGCATCTGCTGTGATTTCTACATAATCCGGAATTTCCATTTTATCCTTGTCAATGTCAAGGCTGTCCTGCATACCCGGAAGAGCAAAACCTGCAACGATTGTTCTTGTGCCGTCATTGATAGCCTTACCGTTTGAAACCTCAACATTCTTGAAGTTGTCATCGTCAAGAATCATGCCCGAAAGCATAAGGAACGGAACATTAACTTCTTCTGTCTTGCCGTTAATCTTAACTTTTTCTTTCTGTGTGTTTTCATAGTCAATGCGGATTGTAACCTTACCGCTCTTGCCTGCGATTTCATCGGCAGAAACTGTCTTGCCGTCAAGTTTGTAAGTTAATTTGAGCTTTACGGGAAGTTCTGTTGTGCCTGTACCCTGATAGTAAATATCGTCGCCTTGTATCTACACCCTTGAGCCAGTCGCTTACGATAATCTTTTTAGCCGCACCGCTTGCGTCTGCGATAACATAAACTGTTTCGTTTTTACTGAGTTTCTTGAGAGCCTCTTTAGTAGTGCTTGACTTCTTAACAGCTTCAACTGTGCTTCCCGACTGAACGCCGAGTGACTGTGCAAGATTATCTGCACCTGCGGAGTAGGCTGCAACACCTACGCCGCTGCAAAGGATTGTGAGTGCAAGTGCGCCTGAAATAGCGCCCTTGATATAGTTTTTATTTAAAAATTTATGATTATTATTCTTGTTATTCTTTTTCATTATACAGCAGCCTCCGAATTTGATATTTTTTTCGGCTTAAAACCGAGAGTTGTCTTTGCAATTACCTTGTCGAACAGCATAAACATTGCCGGCAAAATAAGTGTTACGCAGAACATACTGATGATAGCGCCTCTTGCAAGGAGCATACAGATTGATGAAATGAGGTCAACATCCGAGTAGAATGCAACACCGATTGTAGCGGCGAAAAGTCCCATTGCACTAACGATGATTGACGGGATTGAAGTTTCAAGTGCCGTAATAACCGAGGTGCGTTTGTCGTTTCCGAGGTACCTTTCTTTCTTATATCGGGTCGTCATTAAAATTGCGTAGTCAACTGTTGCACCAAGCTGAATTGTACTTATACAGATAGGTGTGATGAACGGCAGTGACTCGCCCATAAGATGCGGAATACCAAGGTTGATAAAGATTGCAAGCTCAATAACCGCAACAAGAATAATCGGAAGTGTAATACTCTTTTCAACAATCGCAATAATAATAAAGATTGCAACGATAGAAATTGTATTTACAACCTGGAAGTCAACTGTTGTAATATTTACAAGGTCGTTTGTACAAGCGGCTTCACCGATGAGAAGACCGTTCTTGTCATACTTTGTGATGATTTTATTCAGCTCGTCAATCTGCTTTGCCATAGGATCGGTAGCAGTTTTGTATTCAGAGTTGATAATCATAAGTTCCCACTTGTCATTTTTGAGAACGCTTGTAATTGAATCGGGAAGAACATCTTCCGGAACAAGTGAACCTACAACGCTTTCAAGACCGAGAACATATTTAACGCCGTCAACCTTTTCAAGCTCGTTCGTCATATTTCTTGCATCCTTTGCAGAAAGCGAAGAATCAACAAGAACCATATGTGTTGTGCCGACACCGAACTCATCTTTAAGCTTTGTGTTGGCAATTACATTTGCCATATCCTCAGGAAGGCTTTCTGACAAATCGTAGTAAATCTCATTGTTTGTCTGGTTATATGCCGAATAGAACGGATAGATAAGAGCCGCAAACATTACGAGAAATACAGGGAAAATTTTAACAAGTCCTGATGCAAGCTTCTTTGTTGACGGAATGAGTGACTTGTGCATTGTCTTTTCAAGAGGCTTGTCAAGAACAAGAATGAGTGACGGAAGAACCGTTACACAAGAGATAACACCAAGAACAACACCCTTTGCCATTACAACACCGAGGTCAAGACCGAGTGTGAATGTCATAAAGCAAAGTGCGATAAATCCTGCAACCGTTGTGATTGAACTACCGATTACGGAACGAACGGTTTCGTGAATTGCAACAGCCATTGCCTGCTTGTGGTCTTCACAAATACCCTTTTGTTCTTCGTAGCTGTGCCACAGGAAGATTGAGTAGTCCATTGTTACCGCAAGCTGAAGGACTGCCGCCAACGCTTTGGTAATGAATGAAACCTCACCCATAAAGTAGTTACTGCCCATATTGACGAGGATAGCAACCGCTATACTTGCAAGGAACACAAACGGGATAATCCAGTTATCCATAAAGATCATCATTGCGATTACTGCAAGAACAACAGCAATTGCAACATATGTCATTTCCTGTTCCTCAAACATATTCTTCATATCCGTTATCATTGCCGACATACCGGAAACAAAGCATTGTTCACCGGCAACAGAACGAATCTCTCCGATAGCGTTCATTGTTTCATCGGCTGATGTTGAGGTATCGAAGAATACCGCCATCATTGTTGCGTTGCCGTTTTCGGCATTGAACGCATCATAAATTTTGTCGGGTAACATTTCCTTAGGAATTGAGATGTCAGCAAAATCATCGTACCAAAGAACCGTATCAACATGGTCGATTTCTTTGATTTTTTCCTCTGTTGCCGCAACATCCTTATCATCCATATTCTCAAAGATGAGGAATGAAAAAGCACCCTTTCCGAAGTCATCAAGCAGATAATCCTGACCTTTGATTGTGTCGAGGTTATCGGGAAGATAACTCAGAATGTCGTAATTAACCCTTGTAAAAGCCATTCCCAAAGCTGACGGAATCATCAGCGCAACGGCAAGTATAAGGATTACGAAACGGCTTTTAACAACCGCTTTCCCTAACTTCATATTTCATACTCCTTCATAATATGATTTGCAGACTGCACTCTGCATTCAAAGGGACGATTCGGGGGTGAACCGTATTTCCTTTGTCCGTCATACATTCTATTACAATCCTGTTAAAATTTAAACAGACACAAAAAATGCCGTGTCAGGAATTTAGACACGGCAATAAATTTGTACGAAATTCAGACACTTTTTGAAGTGTGCCTACATTTCAGACACGCAAATAAACGCAAATATTCACTTTAAACCAATAAAACAGCAATCAAGCATTAATTTTAGCACATCTGTCCAAAGCAACTTCCATTGAGCCTTCAAACAACTCACAAATGCGTTTCATCTTGATTTTGAGGTCATATTTCATACCGCCGCCGAGCCAGTCGATAATAAAACCGACAAGCTGACACTTGTAGTACATAATCATTGCGTCAAGGTCATCTTCGGCAATGTTCTTTGTGGTTTCAAGCTTGTCAAAATAACTCTTGATAGCATGGGTACAAATTCTGTTGAGATACACATCAAAGGTTGTTCTGTTTGCAGAATTGTAAATGTGCTGAATTGCTGACTTATTTGAAAAAGCATAATCAATTACAGAAATCAGACTTTCATAGACAGAAGTATTGTTGTCGGTTTCGGTTGCAACAAATCTGTCAGCCTCCTCAACGAGAATCTCCTCAAGAAGTGACGGAATGTCATCAAAATGGTAGTAGAAAGAATTACGGTTAATTCCGCATTTCTCAACAATTTCCTTGACTGTAATTTTATTCAACGGCTTTTTATTCAAGAGCGAAATGAATGTCGCCTTGATAGCCGCCTTAGTAAATGTCGGCATAGTGTCCCCCCTGAAAATTGCGAAACATCCGTGTGCAGACGGATATTTCCGTTCCCGAATTTTTTCATACACAATATATGCAGCCGATTGCCACATTAATCAAAGTAAATTGTATCACAACTGTTCAAAAATAGCAATAACAAGCATATTAACAAAATCATGGTTTTGTTTTGTATTTCTAATGTAAAAAAAACCCCGAATTAAATCAGAGCTTTTTTCATAAAGTTATAAATTCAACATCTTTCGGAAAATCATTTTGCACACTGCAAAGGCTGATTTCATAATCCGAAAATTTGTATTGTTTCATATAATATTCGGTTTGATTTTCAGAGAATTTTCCGCTGCTGACATCAACACTTTTTGCGCCACGGTGAAATCCGTCACCCATACATTTTAAGAGAGCCTCTTTTTTTGTCCACAATTCAAAAAATGTGCCGAGCCTGTCAAAAGCGTTGTTAAGCAATTTCATCTCGTTGTCGCAGAAAACAATTTTGCCGAGCCTTATGCCTTTAAGGAATCGAATTTCTTCAATATCACAACCGATTTCGGACTCCGACAATGCAAAAAGCACATAATTTCCGCTGTGCGAAATATTGAAACAAAGTCCGTTGTCACATTCTGGTTTGCCGAATTCATTCACGGTGATTTTTGCACCGCCAAGAAATTTGTTCATAAACAATCCGCCTGCAATGCAACGAAGTTTATCGTCATCTCGACGGCATCTTTGAACACGCTCTGCTCTATCGGGAGAAAGTTCACCGACTCTGTCAAAAGAAATTTTGCGGATATCGGTTATAAAAAGCCGTGTTTCCATATCAATAGCCACGGAGTGCGTCGAGCGAATCATCGGACATAATCCAATCATTCACATCAATTTCCGTAAAATCGGTTTTATCGTTTCTGACAATAACCTTGTCAATGCCGGCGTTGATAACCATACGCTTGCACATTGCACACGAAGATGTGTTCTTCACATACTCGCCGTTCGACATCTCCTTGCCGACAAGATAAAGCGTTGCGCCAATCATCTGATCTCTTGAAGCGTGAATAATAGCATTCGCTTCAGCGTGAACACTTCTGCAAAGTTCATAACGCTCACCACGGGGAATATTGCGTTCCTGACGGATGCAAAATCCTAAATCACTGCAATTTTTTCTGCCTCTCGGAGCGCCTGTATAGCCTGTTGAAACAATCTGGTCATTGTTTACAATGATTGCACCAAAATTCCTGCGCAGACAAGTTCCCCTCTCAAGCACAGTTTCGGCAATGTCAAGATAATAGTTAATTTTGTCAATTCTGCCCATATAAAACACCGTCCGTTATCATAATTTCAAATTCGGTTAAGTATATTTTAGAGTAGCCGAAAGCCGTATCAGGCTTTGAGTTTTTCAACACAATCTCTGCATACATATTTTCCGCCGAATGCAATCAGATTATCAAGGGAATTGCAGAAAACGCACTTGCTCTCTGCCTTTTTAATTGTAACGCACTCATCGTCAGCCTCAATGTGAAGAATGTCACCCGGCTTGATATTGAGGTGGTTGCGGATATCCTTTGATATAACAATTCTGCCTGCTTTATCAATTTCCCTAAAGTTTGTATAAATCATTTTAATTCACCATAATCCCTATTTTTACCTATATTACCATTTTTCGGGATTATTGTCAACGATTTTATTAAATAATTTGATTACAAAATTGACAATATTGTACATTTTGTCGTTAATTGTAGCAAAAGGAGTAAAAATGCTGAATTATATCTGGAGCGGACTCATTGCCGTGAGCGTATTGTGTGCGTTGTTTATGG
>CACXYD010000127.1 GCA_902771755.1 uncultured Ruminococcus sp.
GGTTTACCCGTGGTGAGGCACGGCAGTACATTCTGCAAAACAGCCTCGCATCATCATTTTTAAACGCATATCTTGATGAATAACAAAAGGTCAGCACATAATCGTGTTGACCTTTATTCTTTATCAGAATTAATTCACGGCTCGACAAACGGTACACCAAGATATTCGGCAACTGATTTTGCAAGATTTCTACCGATTGAATTAATGTTGTCCCTTATCCATTGAGCCTCCTCGGGATTATCGTGATATGCAACCTCAATTAACGCAGAAGGCGCTTTAGTCCGTCTGACTTCCGCAAGTGAGGTGGTGGGGATAATGTCAACATCGTTCGGATCAGGATAAATATCTTTATAATTCTTTTGCAGAATTTCAGCAAAACGCTTGCCATTACTGCTTGTCGGATAGTAATAAATATCCGCACCCGTGTATCTGCCAGCCGAACCCTCCGGAGCGGCATTGCTGTGAATTGCAAGGTGTAAATCGTGATTGCCCTTGTTTGAATCTGCAATAGCCTGACTAAGCGTCATATCGGGATCGTTTCGCCTAAAATCAATTCCGCTTGCTCTCAAATACGGTTCCATTGCGTCTGCAATAAGGTTCATATAATATTCTTCGTTTCCTCCGTCAACATACGGGTTGTACTCCTGCAATGACGGCGAAAGATAAACTGACGGCATAAAATCTCTCCTAAAATTAATCTCTTATCATTTTATTCGCAAAACCCGTGCCGTTGACAAATAATTTTCTTTTCAAAATTCAATTTGTATTGTATAATAATTACATGTGATTTTGGTGAAAATTTTGACAAGTGTATATTATCACAATTATTATGTAAAGGCAGATTGTAACCATAGGCAGAATGCTAAGCGTAGGGGCGGATATTATCCGCCAGCCTTGATGATACTTTATGTTTGAACTCATATTATTTGATGTGATAAAAGTTGTGTGTTTGTTTTTGTACGCTTTGCGTACAAATCGTGTGCTATGCACACGAGCGGGCGGATGATATCCGCCCCTACAGAAATTGTTCATTTAAAGAATTACTACTGTAGGAAGATTTGTGCGATTACTTTACAGTTTATGAAATGGAGAATTTAATGAATATAAGACCGGCTTTGATTTCGGATGTAAATACCGTAAAGAATATTGCAATAACGACAATTTCTGAAATATATCCGCATTATTACCCTATGGGTGCGGTTGAATTTTTTATTAATTTGCATAATGCTGAAAATATTAAAGCCGACATTGAAACCGACAGAGTGTATGTTTGTGAAGATGAAAACAACAATGCTGTTGGTACGGTTACAGTTAAGAATAATGGAATTTGCAGATTGTTTGTATTGCCAAAATATCAGAAAAGTGGATATGGCAGTAAATTGTTGGAGTTCGCAGAAAATATGATATTTAATGATTATGATGAAATTATTATTGATGCTTCACTTTCTGCAAAAGAAATGTATTTAAAACGAGGATATACCGATCGTGAATATTATATGATTGAAACCGATAATAACGATTTTTTATGTTATGATGTAATGATAAAATCAAAATGAAATTATGAAACGGAGAATTATTATGACTGATGAAATGAGAGCGAAAGTTCAGAAAGTTATGAAAAATCTTGAACGCAACAAGATGAAACCTTATTTTTGCGAAAACAAGGAAGAGGCTCAGGCACTTGTAAAAACACTCATTAAAAAGGGTGAAACAATTTCATGCGGCGGTTCAAAAACTCTTGACGAAACGGGCATTTATCAGATGATTAATTCACCCGACTACAACTTTCTTGACCGTTCCGCACCCGGAATGACTCGTCCCGAGGTTGAAGAAGTTTACCGTCAAACTTTCAGAGCCGACACATTCTTTATGAGTACAAACGCTCTTACCGAAAACGGCGAGCTTTATAATGTTGACGGCAACTCAAACCGTGTTGCCGCACTTCTTTACGGTCCGAAAAGCGTTATAGTTGTCTGCGGTATCAATAAAATCGTAAAGAATATTGATGAGGCAATCAAGAGAGTTAAAACAATTGCCGCTCCGCAGAATACAATCAGACTCGGTATAGAAACTCCCTGCGGAAAAACGGGCGAATGTGTTTCATTGAGAAAAGAAAATCCCGAACTCTGTGACGGTTGTCACGGTGACACAAGAATCTGCTGTAACTATGTGGTATCTGCTCAGCAAAGACATGTAGACAGAATCAAGGTTATTATCATCGGAGAAGAATACGGATATTAATTCTCACAAAGAAAAAAGCCGCATCAAAAGACACGGCTTGGGAGAGATTCAGAATGTAATCATCTGCAATTGTTCTGACTTTTGTTCTGACTGTTCTGCTGATTTTTATTCTGATTGTTGTTCTGATTCTTGTTCTGGCTGTTCTGCTGGTTCTTGTTCTGGTTGTTGTTCTGATTCTGGTTGAAGTTCATTTCAACACCTCCTTTACGAAACTATTATTAACCCGAAAAGGCTTGTTTATTCATGAATGATTTTTTATTGCGAATGAAATCACTTCTTGGTGATGAATTTGACGAATTTTTAAAATTTTATAACGGTGACGATTTCATAAAGGGACTTCGTGTCAACACCTTAAAATGTTCGCCCGAAAAGCTTTGTTCACTTCTTGATTTTGAACTTAAAAAAACTCCGTTTTGCGATGAGGGATTCTACATTCCGTCCGATGTTAAGTCAATCGGCAACAACCCTCTGCATCACGCAGGAGCGTTCTATGTTCAAGAACCGTCTGCAACTTCGGCAGTTACAATGCTTGATGTTCATGAGGGTGATTATGTTCTTGATTTGTGCGCCGCCCCCGGCGGAAAAAGTACGCAAATCGGTGCAAAACTTAACGGAACAGGACTTTTGTGGAGCAATGAGATTGTAAGAAATAGGGCTAATATTCTTTTATCTAATATTGAACGAATGGGAATTTCAAACGCAGTTGTGTCAAACTGCCGTCCCGATGAACTCTGCAAAAGGCTTGAAAACCGTTTTGACAGAATCCTTGTTGACGCACCTTGCAGCGGCGAGGGAATGTTCCGCAAAAATGATGCGGAGCGTGAATGGAGCGTTGAGCATGTAAAGAGTTGTGCCGCTCGTCAGCTGTTGATTTTGAACAGCGCAAAATACGCACTCAAAAACGGCGGATATATGGTTTATTCAACCTGTACTTTTTCAAAGGAAGAGAACGAAGGTGTAATTTCGCAGTTTCTTGCTGAAAATCCCGACTTTGAACTTGTTGATTCCGGTGTAACATTCGGCAGACCTACGCTTGATTATGCGAGAAGGATTTTCCCGATGGACGGCGGAGAGGGACACTTTGCCGCCAAACTTCACAAAAAAGGCGAGCCGTATTCTAATTACAATATTCCTAAAAAGAATAATAAAATCGACTCGAAAATTTTTGATTTCTATGACAGTATTTTTGTCGACAGACCGTTCGGTGAAAATATTGAGGTGATAAAGGATAAAATTATAGTTCTTCCGCAGAATTATAATTTTGATGTTAAAGGTTTGCAGATTCTGCGTGCAGGAGTTGTTCTCGGTGAAATTGTCAAGAACAGAATCGAACCGCACCACAGCGCATTCATGGCGGCTAAAAAGGAAAACTGTAAATCCGCAGTCGATTTTGATGTGAACAGCAAAGAAATTTCTGCCTATCTTCACGGTGAAGAAATTGCCGTGCCACAGGATGTCAAGGGCTATACGGCTGTCTGTGTAAACGGAATCACAACAGGATTTGGCAAAGCGTCAAATTCAAGACTGAAAAATAAATATCCGAAAGGACTTCGCATATTAAGATGAAAAAATTATCAGATATAGGTACAATCAAAGACATACTTTCAAGACACGGCTTTACTTTTTCAAAGTCACTCGGTCAGAATTTTCTCATCAACCCGTCGGTTTGTCCGAGAATGGCAGAACTTTCGGGTGCAGGCGAGGGAGTAGGCGTAATTGAAGTCGGTCCCGGAATCGGAGTTCTCACAACGGAACTCTGTTCACTTGCCGACAAGGTTGTCGCAGTTGAACTTGACAAGCGACTTCTTCCCGTTCTTGAAGAAACACTCTCCGAACATGACAATGTAAAAGTTGTGAACGATGATATTTTAAAAATCGACTTGCACAAGCTGATTGAAGAAGAATTTCAGGGCATGGATGTTGTTGTGTGTGCAAATCTTCCGTACTACATCACATCTCCCGTAATTATGAAATTGCTTGAGGACAGACTGCCGATTTCCGCAATCACGGTTATGGTTCAGAAAGAGGCGGCTCAGCGAATTTGTGCAGAGGTAGGCTCTCGTGCAAGCGGTGCGGTAACGGTGTCGGTCAACTATTATGCAGAACCCGAAATGCTCTTTTCGGTTAGTGCAGGTTCGTTTATGCCTGCTCCAAAGGTTGACTCGGCAGTTTTAAGACTTAATATTCTCAAAGAACCTCCCGTTAAGGTTGATGACGAAAAAAAGTTCTTCAAGGTAGTAAAAGCCGCTTTTTCACAGCGCAGAAAAACACTTTCAAATTCTCTTGCATCGGGACTTTCTCTCCCAAAAGCAGAGGTCAACACAATTCTTGAAAATTCTTCCGTTCCTCTCAATGCAAGAGCGGAACAACTTAAACTTGAAGATTTTGCAAACATCGCAAACAATCTTGGTGACTGATTATGAAAAGAAAAATGAACGGTCTTTACAAAACCGCTTTTATATTGATGCTTGTTGCCGCAGCGCTTTTTATTGTCGCAACAATTGTTGCATATGCCCTTGAACTGCCGTATTTCTCTGCAGTTTTCTCATGCAGCGGTGCTTTTCTTGCATTTCTGGGCATAATATTTGCAACCTGCAGTAAACCTAAAAAGCGCAAAAGACACCTTGTCACAGATGAAATTGTTGCCGAAAATGATGATATCAACGAAATTTCGGAAAATTATGTTGACAATGAGGAATAAATTTGATAGAATGGCAGTAGATAAAGGGGAGTAGTTCGCAGATAATCTGTGATATTAATCGTCAGTACATACCGTTTTCGGTATCGGTTATATCTTAAAGGACAAGACTTTTATTGTAGGGTGGGTTGCACCTTGCAATAAAGGTCT
>CACXYD010000128.1 GCA_902771755.1 uncultured Ruminococcus sp.
TTATTTTTTCTTCTTTTTTTCGACATAAAAATCTCCCCTTAAAGTATCCTTGAAATTTTTGTTTTTTCAAGTGTCTACTTTAAGGGGATTATATCATTTCTCTTTGCTTTCGCTGTTTTTGTTTTTCTGTTACTTTCAATTTACTTCCGAAAATCAATTAAGATGATTTTGTCATTTTTCTTGCCTTTAGTTTATTATTTGCTTTAGTAAATACTTTGCCTTGTTCAATGAACAATTGTTGCTGTTCATTTGTCATTGAGCGGAATACACGAAGTAACTCTACTTCCGCAAGACTATTTGTTTTGTTTTCCTGTATGCCCAAAAGATAGTCTGCCGACACATTAAAATATAAGGCTATTCTTTTTAAAGTTTCAAAATCAGGCTCGCTTACACCTTGTACATATCCACCTATTGTTGACGGGGCAATATTAAGGTCATTTGCAAATTGCTTTTGTGTAATGTCAAACTCATCTATAAGCAAGCGTAACTTTTCACTGAAATTCATAGTAATCACCCATAATTATTTTAAAGGAAGATATGAAATAATAGTTGAAAATACTAAAAACTAGTTGACAAAACTAGAAACACAGATTACAATATATAAAAAAGTGCTTTACATTTAAATCTTAAATAGTACAAGATATATCAACTCTTGTAAATAGGTGACAAAATCTTTGAAATTATAAACAGATACAATAATCCTGTTGATTGTTAGGTATGAACAAATCAGCAAGAACATACTGCAAAATAATTTATACGGAAAGGAAATTACTATGAGCAAATATACGCATGAACAGGAAGTTGAAATTGTTAAAGACGCTATGATGCTTACAGCGGCAATAAAAATCGGTGAGGAAGAGTTGTCTAAACAAAAATGCAAAAAATTTAAAGCTGAACCCACAGCTCCGGTGCATAAACAACTTGAAGTTCCCAAAGTGACCATTAAAATGCCTCCTGAGCCAAAAGTAAACTATACTTTTACAGATTTTCTCAGAGGCGAAATTTTGTATATCGTTATATCTCTCTTGGTTTGGCCGTTTATACTCTACGCATTTGCAAAATATAGCGAAAAGAAGCGTGCTATGTTGAATGAACTAATGCAAAGGGATGATTATCAATCAGCGGTTAAAAATGCAAAAGAATCCGCTTTGGCTGAACAGCAGAAAATTAACGAAGAGGTTGCAAAGCAACAAGCCGATATTGATAAGAAATATGAGTCGGACCTTGAACAGTATAATAATGTGATTATACCGTCATACAATCAAGAATACGAATCTTGGAAAATTGCCAAGAAAATTAAAATTGAAATGCTTGATGAAGAGGTTCAGTTTAACAAAGATACGCTTGAAGCTTTGTACGCATCAACTCAGCTTATTTCAAACAGATACAGGAACTTTGTAATTTTGCAATGGTTGTATGATGAGTTAAGCACATCTGATATTACTTATGAACGAGCAGTAGATTTATATAATGAAGAGAGTTTAAAAAATACCGTTATCAATGCCAGCGGCAGAGTTACGGGAGCTATTAACAGTATGCATTCTTCTATGATTTCGGGCTTTGACGCACTTTATGATGCAGTAGATGAGGGAAATGAAGTTCTTGCAAAAACACGAAGAGATCAAAACCTTGCAAATACCGCAGGCATTATTCAGCGTCATAACCTTAATAAAATGATGAAATCACAGAATGCTAAGTTAGATGAACATTTCAATAAATAAAATGTTGTTAATCTTTGATTTGAACTTATATTATACATACGAGGATGTATAAATTATAGGAGAATGATTGTGAGTTTCGATTCAAAAAATGTTATGAGTTTTGCCATAACTGCAATTGACAGCCTTACTCGTACGGCTATGAATGAAAAGTACGGTGATGACTGCAAAATAATGTTTTGGGAAAATACATACATCAAACATCAGATTGATAACAGAGAAAACGGCAAACAGTTTACTACCGAACAGCACATAAAGGCCATGGTTTACTCAATGCTCAGCAACGGCGGCAGATGGAGTAAATTCATGGAATATTTTGATATTGATACAGGCGAAATAACAGCAGTTGATAAGATTTTCCACGGCTACAATCCTGACTATATTCTTGGCTGTAATCCTGACGATTTGGCTAATAATATCATGGGTTTTACACTTGGAAATAAATCTGTCGGAGCTCAGATGAGGGCTTTGGTATTTGATAATGTACCGAAATTGCTTAAGTTTGAAAAAGAGTACGGCAGTATTGATAATTACTACAATACATTTATTGAAAAGCGATATTGTTGAAAAATCAGAACCGTATATGTATGGTATGATAATCGACAATACAATTGAGAAAATTTCGGATAGCGTTTCAAAAAATGATTTTATTTAAAATTTCAGCGGAAGCAGTGTGTAGAACAATGCTTCCGCTGATTTTGTTAAGGTTATAATAATGTAGTGTTCAAGCGTGTTCACTAACAAATTTGCCACATTTTATAATTTTGATTTGCAATAGAGTTTGTTCCTTTACTTGCGGGCGCCCGATGAGCGCCCCTACGGGCTGTTTGTGACACACCGCATAACGAGCAGTTAAGATGAAATGATAACTTACCTCGGGCATTAAAGTTTATCTTTTTTCAAACTATCTTCACGAACTGGGGGCGGCGACACGCCGCAGATGTAGGGGTAGAGTTCTTCGTAGGAATCAGCCTCAGCAGGATTTTTTACTGCCGTGGGGATAAGTCCCGTGCAATCCTGATTTGAACAGGTGTTCAGCTCCAAATCGCTCGGTGTTAAAATCTTTTTGTAATCGGGTACTTTGCGTTTCATCTGCACACTTCCTTTTTAATAGTATGTGCCGTGATGAAAATTTTATGAACCTTTTTGCATATCTTTTGTAATGCCGACGCTCTCTCTTGAATACAGCTTGCTGTCATTAATCAGGGATGTTGAAAGCACAACAACCGAAGAAATTGTGCTTATGTAGCCCTTTGCTTTTTCACCTTTGAATGTCAGCACAAAGTCATTTTTATCACCATTTCGCAGATACCCCGGTCGAAGAATTGTGTAGTTAAGATTGCTGTTTTCAATTATGTCAACTGCTTTGCGATTGGGAATCTGAGCCGGCTCATTGTCAAGATTATCGTCATCGTCCATATCAACAGGAATTTCGTTGTAAATTCCCGTTGCTCCCATAAAAATTAAGCCTGCTTACATTTTCATTTTCCATAACAGATTTTATGTTTTCAGCAATTTTCGGCAGATTTTCACCCGATATTCCACAAAAAACAACATCTTGACCTTTGATAGCAACTGTTAAATCCGCAATATTCAAGGCATCGCCGTCAACTGCCTTAACATTATTGTTTTGACCGTACATTTCAGACGAATGTCGGGAAAAAGCCGTAAGATTATGGCTCGTATTTTTTGAAAGCTCCGATGTTAAAACTTTTCCGAAAGTTCCTGTCGCACCTAAAATCAATACATTCATGATTTGTCCTCCTTACCAGGTCATTGCAAATTCAACTTTGCTCGGATTTTCGGGATCGCCTATCATAGGCGATTTTTTGTCAAGCAGTTTCAATGCGTTCATATCAGATTCTGTCAGCTTAAAATCGAAAACATCCAGATTTTCCTTGATTCGTTCTCTGTGAACAGATTTCGGAATTACGGCAACATTATTTTGAATGTTAAAGCGGAGCAGAATTTGTGCAGGAGTTTTGCCGTATTTTTCGGCAAGTTCAACCACAGCTTTTTCGCTGAACATTGAGTTGGCCTGACCTTGACCGAGAGGTGCATATGCCATATGAGCAACCTCATATTTGTCCTCCCAGATGTGTTCTTTGGCTCTCTGACAGTAGAGATGTGTTTCAATCTGATTTACAACAGGTTTGATTTCATTAAACGAAATGAGGTCAATCATTCTGTCGGGATCAAAATTGGAAATTCCGATTGAACGAATATAGCCGTCACGATACAATTTTTCAAGTTCATGCCATGCCTTGTAGTAGTTTCCAAACGGCCAATGGAGCAGTACAAGGTCAAGGTAGTCTGTTTTCAGATTTTTAAGCGAACTCATAACAGTTTTTGTTGTGTTTTCATATGATTTGAAATTTACTTTTGTGACAATAAATAGTTCGTCACGCTTTACACCGCAGTTTGAAATTGCGTTGCCGACCTCATTTTCATTGCCGTAAGCCTCGGCTGTGTCGATAAGTCGGTAGCCTTCTTCTATGGCCTCAGCAACGGACTTTTCACAATCGGAACCGTTGTTCAAAAAAGTTCCGAATCCGAGCATCGGCATTTTTACACCGTTGTTAAATGTACAATATTCCATAGCCAACCATCCTTTATTCTTATTGCACGGATAAAATTTTTGTGCTATGATTATTATAGTTTCTTCGAGTAACTCGAAGTCAATAAAAAGTTGGGTGAAAATTATGCAATATACAATAAAAGAATTTGCCGAAAAATTTGATGTGTCGGAACATACTCTGAGGTATTACACGGATATAGGTCTGTTACCGTGTAAAAGAAACGGAGCAAACAGGAGAATTTTTGATGACGAGTCTGTCAATTGGATGCAGGGGATTTGTTGCCTAAAGGGTTGCGGTGCGTCAATTGATGACATAAAGGAGTATTGCCGACTTTGCCTTTTGGAAGAATCAAGAGAAAATCTTACGGCTCGGTACAAGATTATTCTGAAACAGCGTGAACAGGCTTATAAGCGTGTTGAGGAGGCTAAAGCCACGGCAAAATATATGGACGAAAAAGTTGCCCATTATGAAAATGTTCTTAACGGAATTTTAAAGGATGATACAAATCCGAAAAACTGGACAGCTTACAATCGCCCCGAGTTTCATAAAAAGTGATAAAAAAGTAGTGTACCGCATTGCGATACACTACTTTAGGATTTTTTGAAAATGTTTAGAACAGCAAAACTGCACCCGTAAAATCAGGTGCAGTTGATTTTTTGATTATTTTAGGCTCTATAATAAAAGTTGGGGTAAGGGATAGAGCCTACAAAAAAATTTCAAAAAAGTAGAGCATATTTACCTAAAATCCGTTAAAATGGAATTGACTA
>CACXYD010000129.1 GCA_902771755.1 uncultured Ruminococcus sp.
GTTCTGAAGAATAGTTCCGTACGGTAAAAAAGGAGCTTGCTGTTTTTCTGTTGTATCAAATCCGCAGGATGGACAAATCTTGTTGTCACCTATTTCCTGCATGCATCCCATACACAATGACATATTATTACTCAACTCCAAATAAGTTTCAATTTCAAATTTTGTCTGAAAAGAATTATACCATAAAAACATATTTCTTTTCAAGACTTAAAGGTGTTAATATAGTTACAATTTTGTTATTGCAAAGCCTACAAAAACAGATTCTTTGCAAATATTGTTGTGATTAAAAAGTGGTGGAGATAACGGGGCTCGAACCCGTGACCTTCTGACTGCCAGTCAGACACTCTCCCAACTGAGCTATACCCCCATATAATGTTGACATTGCTTTTGACATATACAAGATACATTTGCAAACAATGTCAAGCTGTGATTTTAACAATCTTTCAAATTAATTATAAGTATTGCATTTCCGTCATATATGTCAATTGTTGTCATATCGGAAGTGAATACATTTGAAACACCCAGAGTAACGCTGCTTGAAACATAGTATTTTTCAAGCGGATACTTTGTTCCCGAATAGCTTGCGCAGACACTCGGACATCCGAAAGGAAAAAGTGAAAATGTTCTGCCTTTTAAGTTTTTATATTCGTAATGACCAATGGGAAGAAATTCTATTTTCTCGTTTTCAGAAAGGAGAACACCTCTACTGCCGTGTTCGTGAATATAAGATAGAACCGCCACATTTGCAAAGCTGTGGTCAAAGCGACCGCCCAATGCACCGAGAATTACTATTTCGTCAAACTTCTTTTCAAGTGCAATATCGACGGAATGCATTGTGTCGGTATCGTCCTTTTCGGGAATAAGGCGAACCGTTTCGCAGTTTGGAAACAACACCTTGGGTTCGGAATCAAAATCGCCTACAACAAGATTCGGAGTAATTCCCGCCTGCTTTGCAAAATCGCAACCCCTGTCGGCACATATCACATAGTCATCGGATTTTATAACTCTTGACAAAAAATCTGAATTTGTGTCAGGCGAGCCTGCAATAATCACACAACGCATAATTACTCCTTTATCTGCCATGATTTAATGTCCTTAACCTCGTTGTACATCTGAACATAACTGCGGTGACGGGTTTCTTCAATTTCACCGTCAGAGAGAGCTTCAAGGATTCTGCAACCCTTTTCGCAGGTGTGTGAACATGAGGTAAACATACACTCCCCTATATATTTTTCAAATTCGGGGAAGCAATACTGCAACTGGGTTTTGTCAATCATCTCGTAACGCTGAAGGTCAACAGTTGAAAAACCGGGTGTATCGGCAACAAAACAACCGTCAAGTTCAAACAGTTCAACAACTCTTGTTGTGTGTCTGCCTCTGCCGAGTTTCTTACTTGTCTGTCCCGTTTCAAGAGAGAGTGACGGAAAAAGCTTATTGAGCAATGTGGACTTGCCAACGCCGCTGTTGCCGATAAAGGCTGAAACCTTGCCCGACAGATAGCTTTTGAGTTCTTCTGTTTGTGAAGAATCATCTTCCGAACAGAGGAAAACTTCAAAACCTGCGTGTCTGTAGATATCGGCAATCTTTTCACCGTTTTCAAGGTCATTTTTTGTAACAGCAATTACGGGTTCCATATTGTTGTTTACCGCCGCCGCAGTCATTTTGTCAATGACCGTAAAATTCGGGAGCGGTTCAACAGTTGAACACACAAGAACAAGAATATCAAGATTTGCAAGAGCAGGTCGGCGGAGCTTGTTTTTGCGTGGAAGAATTTCTTCTATCGCACAAAATCCGTCATTCGGAACAGAGATATTTACTCTGTCACCTGCTACAGGAGAGTTTCCGCTTTTGCGAAAACTCCCCCTTGCTTTACATTCGTAATCTGTACCATCGGCACGGACATAGTAAAATCCGCCGATGGATTTCATTAAAATTCCGCTTTTAGTATCCATACTTCACCAGATTAAAGTTCAGGATCATCCGTAAACGGCTGAACGGTTGTATCAGGCTCTACATACGGATCTGTATAATACTGTGTCGGCGGTTCTGTTTCAGGCGGAGCGGTTGTCGGACGAACATAATCATACGATGCCGTAGTGGTTACCGTTGCCGATGCAAAGTCAACCGAATATTCTCTGTAAGCCTGACCGTCAAGCTGAATTACTACAGTTGAAGTACCCGAACCCTTGAGTTCAAGAGTATAGGTCTTGTTATATTTCGGAACAAGTGTCTTTGAATTCTGCGAATCGACCGCACCGTCAACAATTACAGTCATATCAACCGAATCTTCAACATCCGACGGGAGGTCAACAAAGATGTTAACCGTGTTTTCGTCACCAAGTCCCGAACTTACTGTAAGAGTTACAACAGAGCCTGCGTCAACCTTGCCGTACTGAAGAGGCGACATACCGAGGACTGTATCCTTTGGTTCTTTGCTTTCATCATCCTGTACTGTTTCAACGGTAAGACCGAGATCAACAAGAGTCTGTTTTGCCTCGGAAAGTGTAAGTCCGTCAACTGACGGGAGTGTAACCTGTTCGGTTCTCTCACCGCTTGCAATATATACATACACCGTTGAACCGATTGTAGTTTTTACACCTGCTTTCGGGAAACACTCAATTGTGTAACCTTTTGGTGTTTTGGTGTTTTCTACATAGACAATTTCAGGAATAAGGTTCTTTTCCTTGAGAGCCTGAGATGCCTCTTTTTCGCTGTAATTGGTTACATAAGGAACTGAAACTTCTGTATCTGTTCCGTTTACCGTAACAGTGATTGTTGAGCCTGACTTAACTTTCATTGAACCGCCCTTAGGCTCTTGATCAAGAATTACGCCCATTTCTTTGGACTCGTCATATTCGCTCTTAACCTCAAACTGGAAGTTGTTTGGGTTATCTTCTTTAATTGAAACGAAAGATTTGCCGACATAATCGGGAACTTCAACATCCTTAGCCTGTGAAGTTGAGCAACCTCTGAACATTGCAAGTGCAAAGAAAATTGCACATACCGCAACAGCCGCAATTACAACACCTTTGATTGCATAGTAGGACGGCTTGTGCTCCTTTACAAAATCTTCATCCGCAAACTGTTCTTCCTTGACAACAACATCATCCTGCGGCATATCTACTACCTTGGTTGCCTCGTTGTCAATCTTCTTGTTTACTCCGCTGTCACGCAGAGAGTGAACAAACTTTGTAGGCTGGTCGTCAACAAAAGACTTGTTGCCGTAATCGAACACGATTGACGGGTTAAGTCTGAATCTCTCGATATCGGAAAGCATTTCTGCGGCAGAAGTGTATCTGTCGGACGGAAGTTTTTCCATTGCTTTCATTGTAATTTGCTCAAGACCTATCGGGATTCCCGGATTGATTTCACGGGGATGCTTTGGTGTTGACTGCAACTGCATAAGTGCAATTGTAACTGCGCTGTCACCGTCAAACGGAAGCTTGCCTGTGAGCATTTCATAGAGCATTACACCGACAGAATAGATATCTGTCTTGCCGTCGGTTGCGTCACCTCTTGCCTGTTCAGGCGCAATGTAGTGAACAGAACCGATTGCCTGCTCTGTCATTGTGCGTGTTGATTTATCGGAAAATCTTGCAATACCGAAGTCGGTAACTTTAATTGTACCGTCCTGCAAAAGCATAATGTTCTGCGGCTTGATGTCACGGTGAACAATTCCGCACTCATGAGCGTGCTGTAAAGCCTTCAAAATCTGAGTGGTAAGGTGGATTGCATCCTTCCACTCGATAATGCCCTGCTGGTCTATATATTCCTTGAGGGTAATGCCGTCAATATATTCCATTACGATATACTGAATCATATCGCCAAAGCTAACATCATACACCTTTACGATGTTCGGATGTGAAAGCATAGCAATAGCTTTTGATTCGTTTTTGAAACGGCGGATGAACTCCTCGTTGTTAAGATACTCGTCTTTAAGAATTTTTATGGCAACTTCACGGTCATCGACTGTATCGGTACAACGGTAAACATTTGCCATGCCGCCGACACCGATAAGCTCGTGGATTTCATATCTTCCGTCAAGTCTTTTGCCCAAATATTTATCCAAAACAGTCAACTCCTATCCTTAGTAAATTACGGTAGCTGTGATATTGTCAGAACCGCCGCCGTCTTTCGCCTTGTCAACAAGCTTTGTGATAAGACCTTCACCACGATTTTCGTGGCAGATTTTAACCATATCTCCTGTTGTGACGCAATTTGAAAGTCCGTCGGTACAGATGAGAAGAACATCACCGTAAATAAAGTTGGCTTCGATATAATCAAGGCGAACCGACGGCTTTATGCCGAGCGCCCTTGTTATAAAGTTCTTGTTCGGATGATTTTGTGCCTGCTCATATGTAAGCTCACCTCTGCGAACCATTTCCTGAACAACGGAATGGTCCTCTGTAAGCTGTTTGATTTTACCGCCTCTGATAGCGTATGTGCGGCTGTCACCCACATGAACAACATGAACGGTTGTATCTTTTACAAAGACAAATTCACATGTAGTTCCCATACCCGTGAGTTCGGGATCTTTCATTGACATTTCAAAGACCTTCATATTGGCATTGACAACAATTTCTGCCATAAGCTCGCCAATCTGCTCTTTGGTCATATCGTCTTTGTACAAATCGGTAATCTTGGTGCTTATATAATCAACGGCCGTTGCACTGGCAATATTACCGCCGTTTGCACCGCCCATTCCGTCACACACAACTGCCCAGACACAGCTGGGAGAAATAACTCCGAAGCGACAGTCATCCTGATTCTGATTACGAACAAGTCCGATATCACTTTTGCTGAATACTTCCAAGTTATTTACCTCCTTCTTCAATATGCTTTCTTTTGAGCTGACCGCACGATGCGTTTATGTCACTTCCGAGTGTTCTGCGCACGGTTGCTCTGATATTTTTAGCAGCAAGAATTTTTATGAATGCCTGCTGTCGTTTAATATTGCTCTTTAAGTAGCCTGTTCCCTCAA
>CACXYD010000130.1 GCA_902771755.1 uncultured Ruminococcus sp.
CAAGGAAGTTAAGAGACAGCGTCTTACAGAGTACAAGAACTATCGTCCTAACTCAGAGTATCACGAAGGCAAGTTTGATTGGTCAGTTAAGTGTGATGTTGCACTTCCATGTGCTACACAGAACGAGCTTAACGAAGAAGATGCTAAGAGACTTATCGCTAACGGTTGCTATGCTGTTGCTGAAGGTGCTAACATGCCTACAACTCTTGAGGCTACAAAGCTTCTCCAGAAGTCAGGTATTCTCTTTGCACCAGGTAAGGCTGCTAACGCAGGCGGTGTTGCTACATCAGCTCTTGAG
Organism: uncultured Ruminococcus sp.; assembly: GCA_902771755.1. Lineage (GTDB taxonomy): Bacteria > Bacillota > Clostridia > Oscillospirales > Acutalibacteraceae > Ruminococcoides. Next base: position 299 of record CACXYD010000130.1, read on the forward strand.
ATGAGCCAGAACTCACAGCGTCTTTCATGGACATTTGAAGAAGTTGACGCTAAGCTCAAGAACATCATGGTTAACATCTATAAGAACATTTCTACTGCTGCTAAGAAGTATGGCCATGAAGGCGACTATGTAGTAGGCGCTAACATTGCAGGCTTTGAGAAGGTTGCAGATGCTATGATTCAGCAGGGTGTTTGCTAATTAGCTTTTAAAAGTTAAAATCCTTTAAAATTTACAGCCGTACAGATTCTTTTGAGTCTGTACGGCTGTTGTGATTTTAAATTTTAATTTGCAATTTATTTAAGTTAAGATTTTTCAGATATTTGTATTTCTGAAATTAAGTTGTTCGTGTGATAAAACTGATTTTTGATATCAATGAAATTTTACATCTAACTAATCATACTTGGCTGAGTGATAAAGCTGTTATTATAAAACGTATTCTGCTCTTCTATTATTTTACCTGTTCCCTGAATTATACAAAATATTCATTTTGTATAATTTTCGTAATTGGAATATACACTACCTTTTTTTGTGTTATAATGACATCATGATTCTTCTAATATAGATTTTGAGTTCAAATTCTTTGAGTTATTCTTTATAATCATTAAATTTACGGTGGTGTTTTTTATGGCAGTTGATTTTCGTGATGAAGCGCCTGCAATTTTGAAAGATTATTTAATTTACAAGCAGACAATCAAAAATATGTCAAAGAAAACTGTTGACGAATATTTTATTGACCTCAGAACTTTTTTCAGATTTTTAAAAGTCAAGCGTGGACTTGTGCCGGACGGTACCGAATTTGATGAAATCAAAATTGATGATGTTGACCTTGATTTGATTAAAACAGTTAATCTTGAACTTGCATATGATTATATGAATTTTCTTTATCGTGACCGCAATAATCAGAGTGCGTCCCGTGCAAGAAAATGTTCCAGTCTGAAAGGCTTTTTTAAGTACATAACCAATAATAAACATTTGCTTGATACGAATCCTGTGGAACAGCTTGAGTCGCCTAAAAATAAAAAAGCTTTACCCAAGTACCTTACTCTTGAACAAAGCATTGAACTTCTTAATGCGGTTGACGGGAATAATAAACAGCGTGATTATTGCATATTAACTCTTTTTCTCAATTGCGGACTCCGTGTGTCTGAAATGGCAGGTCTTAATTATAATGACATCCACAGCGACGGTACGATGCGTGTTGTCGGTAAAGGTAACAAAGAACGGGTTGTTTACCTCAATTCTGCCTGTGTTGACGCTTATAACGAGTATATGAAGGTTCGTCCCGTTGATGAAGTTAAGGACAAAAAAGCGCTGTTTATAAGCCGTAATCACCGCAGAATGTCTGTGAAAACCATTCAGGCTATGGTATATAAATATCTTGAAAAAATCGGACTTGATTCTCAGGGATATTCCTGTCATAAACTTCGTCATACCGCCGCTACGCTCATGTATCAGCAAGGCGGAGTTGATGTTAGAGTTCTAAAAGAAGTCCTCGGTCACGAAAATCTCGGTACGACTGAGATTTATACACATCTGAGTTCGGAACAAATGAAAAATGCCGCTGACTCAAATCCGCTTGCAAAAATAAAACCTAAGAAAAAAGATTAAGGAATTTTTACTATGCCGCCCACATCTGTGAGTGGCATATTTTTGCATAATATTTTGATTTCAATTTTATTTTTAAAACATAATTCTTCTATAGAAGAATAGCAGGGATGCATTTCGGCATTTCCAAAAAACACTACTGCATTATCCGTAATTTTACCGCTTGCACCGCCTATAAATCCATAATCGTATCCTTCAAGCTTTATATCGCCCGAGGATATTAACAGCACCTCTGCCCCGTCTTTTTCAAGGGCATTTTTTACGGAAATGTCAGCTGTTACGGCGGTATGATTATTAAGTACAAGGGTTGAACACCTTGCATAGCCTTGATTTATGTTTACAATTTCAATGTTGTTTTTTACGCAGTATTTGTAAAGATTCGGATCTATTGCAGAAACTTTACCGTATAGTTTATTGTTAAAGAAAAGAAAATTCAGCAATACATTTTCAGGATACTTCTTCCCTACTTTACTTTTACATATGGTCAGGTTTTCTTTATATGGTAATATTTTTAGCTTTTCACACTCTTGAAGTACAAAAATATCATTATTTATTGTCAAAATCTGCATATCGGCATGAGCTTGTTCTGGTAACGGAAATGCTTTGACAGTGTCCGAAAATATAATGTTATGTCCCATTTTTGAAAGCTCATCGGCAAAACAAGGGTATTTGTTTGATATTACAAAACTGCTCATTGACCTACCGCTTCAAATGCCTGACGAATATTTTTTACACCAATCAATTCGGCATCGTCACATGAAACACCTTTCAGATTATGGTATGGCAGAATGATTTTTGTAAAACCGAGTCTTACAGCCTCATTAATTCTCATCTGGGCGTTTGATACAGCACGAATTTCTCCTGCAAGACCGATTTCACCGAATACAACGGCATTTTCGTCAATCGGAGTATCTTTCAAACTGCTTATAAGAGCCATAGCAATTGAAAGGTCGATTGCAGGTTCGTCAACACGCAATCCACCTACGATATTTATGTAGGTGTCGCAGTTTGAAAAATAGTATCCCGCTCTTTTTTCAAGAACGGCAAGTACCATTGAAAGTCTGTTATAGTCATATCCCGTAGCCATTCTGCGTGCATTGCCGTATCCGCTTTGTGTGGCAAGTCCCTGTGTTTCGGCAAGAATCGGTCTTGAGCCTTCAATTGTGCAGGTAACGCAAGTTCCCGAAACATTTTTAGGACGGCCTGAAAGCAACATTACGGACGGATTTGCAACTTCATTAAGACCTTTGTCAGTCATTTCAAAAACGCCGATCTCATTGGTAGAGCCGTATCTGTTTTTTACAGCACGAAGAATACGGCAACTCATCTGTTTGTCGCCTTCAAAATGGAGTACGGTGTCAACAATGTGTTCAAGTACCTTTGGACCTGCAATTGAACCTTCTTTATTTACATGACCGACAATAAACATAGGAATATCAAGACCTTTTGCTGTTCTCATCAGCATATTGGTAGACTCTCTTACTTGTGTAATACTGCCCGGGGATGAACTTAATTCGGAAAGATTCATCGTCTGAATTGAGTCAATCATAACAAGGTCTGGTCTGAGATTTTTTATCTGTTCGCAGATAACTTCAACATCGGTTTCAGTCATTACATACAGATTCGGTGAAGTTACACCAAGTCTTATTGCACGGAGTTTGAGCTGTCTTTTAGACTCCTCACCCGATACATAAAGAATTTTCAAAGTATCACCGAGGTACTGACAAATCTGCATAAGCACGGTTGACTTGCCTATACCCGGATCACCACCGAGAAGTATAAGACTTCCCTTTACAATTCCTCCGCCGAGTACACGGTTAAGTTCTCCGCAACCTGTGTCATATCTGTGTTCATCCTCGGTTGATATGTCTGATATGGTGTCGGGTTTTGAATATGTTGCAAAAGAGCGTGTTTTTGCCGCTGCCGACTGTTTTGATGTATCTTTAATTTCTTCATTCATTGTGTTCCATTCGCCGCATGACGGGCATTTTCCGTACCATTTAGGCGATTCATATCCGCATTCGGAACATATGTAAACACTTTTGATTTTTGAAGCCATTTATTTCACTTCCTGTATTTATTGATGAGTATAATCTAAAAATCCCGTTACAATTGCAGTTGCCATTTCTTTTTGATATTCGTCACTTTGCAGTTTTGCAAGTTCTTCGGGATTCGATATAAATCCGCATTCTACTATGACAGACGGATTTTCAGCCTTTTTTAAAAGGTAAATTGAGCCGTCTGCCTTTTTGCATTGTCGTTCGTTATCAGGCTGTAAGCTTTTTTTTACGGAATTTCTTATGCAATCGGCAAGATTCTGACTCTTGCTGTTATTCGGTGAATAAAACAGCTGAGTTCCGTAATATTTGCTTTGAGAAAATTTGTTCTGATGAATACTGATTACAACATTGTTTTTGTCAGAATTAAAAATTTCAAGTCGCCTTTTTAAATCGGCAACTTTTCTTGAATGAACCGAATCTTCTCCGTTATCAAGAGATATGTCATCTGTTCTTGTCTGAACAACTTTATAGCCTAAAATCTTCAATAAATCGGCTGAATCGTTTGCTATAGAAAGATTGATGTCTTTTTCAAGCGCACCGCTTTCGCTTACTGCGCCCCCGTCTTCACCGCCGTGACCCGGATCGATCATCAGAACGTGATCGTTTGCGGTCTCAGCCGAGACGGTGTGGATCTTGTCCAATTCGTTGTATGAGACAGCGGCAATGCTGATTACAAGCCCTGTCATACACAAAAGCCAGCCGATCCGGCGGCGTAAGAATCCGTTGCGCACATCGTTCACCTCATGGCAATATATGTGTGCCCGGACAGCATTATTATATCGTTTGTGCGAAAAAACGTCAACAGCCCCGTGCGGTACGGCACGGGGCTGCAAAATGTAGATGTTAGTTCTGCTCTTTAACCTTGGCGAGGAAAGCTTCCAGGCGATCCATCGCTTTTTCAATGTTCTCCATGGAGTTGGCATAGCTCCAGCGGACGAAGTCCGGCGCACCGAAAGCGGTGCAGGACACGACTGCGACCATGCTCTTTTCCAGGAAAATGCGCGCAAAGGCG
>CACXYD010000131.1 GCA_902771755.1 uncultured Ruminococcus sp.
GTTTCACTGCACTCCTCGCCTACTTTTTTAAGAATCTTGTCGATTCCGTTATCAAGAAGATAGCAAGTGTAAGAACCCTCTTTTGGGTTATCTCGTCTGTTTTCTACTGTAGCATAAAGTGCTTCAAGAACTTCTCTGTCGTTCATTTTAAAATTCTCCTCATTTTAATTTCTTAAAAAAGCAGGAATGATTTCCTGTGTGGCAGGCCGCACCTGTCTGTTCAACTGTGATGAGCAATGTATCGTCATCGCAGTCGGCATATATATCAATTACCTTTTGTAAATGACCTGATGTTGCACCCTTGTTCCAGAGTTCCTGACGGCTTCTTGACCAGAACCATGTGTAACCTGTTTCAAAAGTTTTCTGCATACTCTCACGGTTCATATATGCAAGCATAAGAACCTCACCCGTTGACTTTTCTTGAATGATTGCAGGAATAAGTTCGGATTTTACAAAATATTTATCAAGATCCATAATTACCTCAGAGTTTATTTGTTACTTCAATTGCCTGTTTCAAATCAAGCGAGCCTGTATAGATAGCCTTACCGCAGATTGCACCGTAGACATCGAGTTCTGCAAGGTTGATTATATCCTTGAGAACTGCAACACCGCCGCTTGCGATAATATTACAGCTGACTTCATGAGCAAGGTCATCAAGTTGTTTAAGGTTAGGACCTGCAAGAGTACCGTCCTGATCAATGTCCGTAAAAACAATAGTCTTTACTCCGACATCTTCCATACGCTTTGCAAGCTCAATGTAGTTGATTTCTGAATTGTCAATCCAGCCTTCTGCACGAACCATGCCGTCCTTCGCATCAATGCCTACAACAATTCTGTCGCCGTATTCTTTGACAGCATCAATAACAAGCTGCTGATTTTTTACTGCGGCTGAACCGAGGATAACACGGTTGATACCTCTTGAAAGATAATATTCAACCGCTTTCATATCACGGATTCCACCGCCGACTTCAACGGAAAGTCCCGATGATTTTGCGACATCTGCAATAAGGTCGGCATTAACAAGCTTTGCATCCTTTGCACCGTCAAGGTCAACCATATGCATCCACTCTGCGCCTGCATCAGCAAAGCCCTGAGCGGCAATATACGGGGACTCTGCTACCTTCTGAACGGTTGCGTAGTCACCCTTGAAAAGACGGACACAATTGCCGTCCTTTATATCAATAGCGGGTAAAATAATCATTATAACACTCCTTTAGTAGAAAGAAGTACATTTGAAGAATTCTGCTTTACTGCAAGGCGGAGTGCGTGTGCGCAAGCCTTGTACAAAGCCTCTGTAATATGGTGAGAGTTGTCACCGTAAACAGATTTGAGGTGAAGTGTGATTTGTGCGTTAAATGCAAATGCACGCATAAATTCTACTGTCATTGAGCAGTCGTAACCACCGCATCTTTCCTGCGGAAAATCAGCATCGAATACAAGATAAGGTCTGCCGCTGATGTCAACCGATGCAAATGCAAGTGCCTCATCCATGGGAACATAAAAACTGCCGAATCTTTCAATTGACTCTTTGGTTGAGAGCGCCTCTGCAAATGCTTTGCCGAGAACTATGCCTGTGTCCTCAACGGTGTGGTGTTCGTCAACATAAAGGTCGCCTTTTACGGAAACCTCAAGTCCGAATCTGCCGTGAGTAGCAAAAGAATTGAGCATATGGTCAAAAAATCCTATGCCTGTATCAATTTTAATGTCACCGCCGTCAAGATTGAGCTTGAGTTTTATGTCGGTTTCCTTTGTCTTACGCTCAACATATGCACTGCGCATATAATCACCTCGATAAATAAGTTTTGATGCAACTTATCAGTTCTTCATTTTCTTCTTCTGTGCCAACGGAAATTCTGATGTAATCGCCCATAAAACGGATTACAATTGAATTGTCCTTGAGATAGTTCCACAAGTCTTTGCCGAATGATGTTTTTACAAAAACAAAGTTTGCACAACTATTGTAAACTTTGAAATCATCGGAAAGAGCGGACAACTCCAATAAATCATTATACAGCTTTTCTCTGTTTCTGACAATTGTTTTTTGTCTGTTTTTTAGATAATCTTTATTTTTATATATTATACTGCCAACAACCTGAGAAAATGTGTTAACATTGTACGGAGATTTTACTGCTTTTATTGCTCTTGAAATTGTTTCATTGGCAACGGCAAAGCCGAGTCTGAGTGACGCAGAACCTACTGCCTTTGATGCGGTTCTGAAAATAATGAGATTTGAATACTTTTCAACCTCATTTATAAGACTCTGATCCCAAAAGTCCATATATGCCTCGTCAAGAATTACAAGGGCATTTACGCTTGTAACAAGCTTGCGAGCATCTTCTGCAGTCATGCCCTGACCTGTCGGATTACATGGGTTTGAAAAGAGTAAAAGTTTGATATTGTCACGATTTACCTTTTCAATAAGTGCGTCTGTGTCAATTGAAAGGTCGTCAGCTTTGATAAATGTGTCACATTCAACCTCACAGATTGACGAATAGAATTTGTACATTGAAAAGTCGGGAGCAACACAAAGCATCTTGTCCCCTTTTTCCATAAATGCGGCTTCGATAATGAATATAAGTTCATCTGAACCGTTGCCTGCTGTTACATATTTTGGATTGATTCCGTAATAATCCGCAAAAGCCGTAACAACCTTTGTTGCAAGCGGATCAGGATAGCGGTTGAAATCAATTGTATCAATCGCATTTTTGATTTCTTCCTTGATGAAATCGGGATAATTTACGGGACATTCGTTTGCATCAAGTCGAATTTTATATGTACCGCTGATTGGCTCATACGGTTCAAGTTCACGGATTTTTTTGTTTAATTCATAAGACATTGCATAACTTCCATTCTTATTTCATATCAAAACGCACTTTAATTGAATTTGCGTGTGCTGTAAGTCCTTCTGTTTCGGCAAAGCGAACTACATCTTCGGCATCTTTTTTCAAAGCATCTTCTGTATAGTAAATAAAGCTTGATTTTTTTACAAAGCTGTCTACCGAAAGAGGTGAGAAAAATCTTGCTGTGCCGCTTGTCGGGAGAACATGGTTAGGACCTGCAAAATAGTCGCCGAGAGGTTCGGGGCTGTAGTTACCGAGGAATACCGAACCTGCGTTGTCAAGCTTGCCGACATACTCCATTGGGTTTTCACAACAAACTTCGAGATGCTCGGGTGCAAGTTCGTTGGCAAATTCAATTGCCTGTGACATATCACTGCATACGATAATTGCACCGAAATTGTCAACTGATGAACGGATAATGTCTTTTCTTGAAAGAGCGGTCATCTGCTTTTCAAGCTCTTTTTCAGTTTCTTTTGCAAGTTCTTCGCAGTATGTAAGAAGAATTGCAGATGCAAGCTTGTCATGCTCTGCCTGACTCATAAGGTCTGCGGCAAGGAACTTTGGATTTGCAGACTTATCTGCAATGATGAGAATTTCACTCGGACCGGCAATCATATCAATGTCAACTGTGCCGTAAAGAAGTTTTTTTGCGGTTGCAACAAAGATGTTGCCCGGACCTACGATTTTGTCAACCTTCGGAACTGTTTCTGTACCATATGCAAGAGCAGCTACTGCCTGTGCACCGCCCATAAGGAAGATTCTGTCAACACCAGCAACCTTTGCGGCGGCGATGATATTAGGGTTAGGTGTACCGTCCTTCTGCGGAGGTGTACACATAATAATTTCTTCTACTCCTGCAATTTTAGCGGGAACTGCGTTCATAAGAACTGATGAGGGATATGCTGCTGTGCCGCCCGGAACATAGATACCGACTCTTTTAAGACCTCTGATTCTCTGTCCCATCATTACGCCGTTGTTCTTTGTTGTGAGCCAGCTCTGCTGAACCTGTCTTTTATGGAAATCTGCAATATTTGCGGCCGCCTTTTTGATTGTTTCAAGATAATCCTTATCGCATTTTTCGATAAGGCTGTCAATTTCATCAGCGGTAATTTCAACCTTTTCAGGAGCTTTTCCGTCAAATTTAACGGTATATTCCTTTACGGCCTTATCACCGTTTTCTGCAACATTTTCGATGATTTCCGAAACAATCGGAACTACATTTTTATCTGAATTCTGAGCTCTCTTTTTGAGCAAATCAATAAATTCATATTCTTTTTTTCCGTCTGCTACAACAGTTGTAATCATTTTGTGACAGCCTCCAGTTTCTTCTGCAATTCTTCAATTTCAGCTTTGCGCAGTTTAAGACTTGCTGTGTTGGCAATAAGTCTTGCTGAAATATCACATACCCATTCAATTACTTCAAGACCGTTAGCCTTGAGTGTTGAACCTGTTTCTACTATATCGACAATACCGTCTGCAAGACCTACAAGAGGAGCAAGTTCAACAGAACCCTCAATCTTGATGATTCTTACATCCATATCTTTATCGTCAAAAAATGCTCTGGTTACATTAGGATACTTTGTTGCAATTGTCTTTGTATTGTAACCGCTGTAAAAGTCGGTATCTTTCTTTGTTGCAAGAGCAAAACGACATTTTCCGAATCCTAAGTCAAGAAGTTCATAGAAAGATGAACCGTTTTCAAGGATTGTGTCCTTGCCTACAACACCAAGGTCACACACACCGTGTTCTACATATGTAATAACATCTGCGGCCTTTGCAAGCACAACTTCAAAATCATTGTTGCCAATCGGAAGAATAAGTCTTCTTCCCTTATTTTTTACTTCGTCACAATTGTATCCGATTTTTTCAAGGAGTTCAATTGTAGTCTTTTCAAGTCTGCCCTTTGTAAGAGCAATTCTTAATGGTTTCATATTCTCTTCCTTTCCGACAGCTTGATTATACGCTTTCAACTTTTTCAATTCCTCTTGATTTTGCAAACTGCTCTGTTTCTTCAAGAGTTTCAAGAACGCTGAACTGTGCCTTTATTCCCTTTTCATTAAGCTCGTCAACATATTTGAGAGCCTTCATTTCGTGTCCGTTTT
>CACXYD010000132.1 GCA_902771755.1 uncultured Ruminococcus sp.
TATTAAGGCAAACTATCTTGATTGCAATGATATGTTTTGGCTTGCAATAGATGAAAATGACAGGGTAGTCGGATGTATTGGATGTTCAAGAATTACTGATACAGATCAGGCATTTTTGCATAGGCTTTATATAAAACCGTCATTAAAACGAAAGGGAATCGGCTCAAAGTTACTTAATACGGCAGAGTTATGGATGCGTGAAAACGGTGTTGCTGTTTCAAAAGTACATTTGGGGACACCAAAAGAGCAGTGGTTTGAATCTTATGCTTTTTATCCGAAACACGGATATATAGAATATGAACCAAGGTATATGATGAAGGTTCTGTAAATCCCGATTTGTACAGAGCTGATTTTTATTTTATTGAGGAAAAACATATGTTGAATAAGCAAATAAATATTGAATTGCAGGATACGCAGTGGCAATTTGAATGTGTTGACCACGACAGAACTATTGCCCGAGCAATAGTTTATGATGAAAACGGTTTGTTCTATTTTGTAAGAGCAGAACGAGATGATGATTTTGGAAAAGCAACATTGATTGAAACCTCGGGTGGCGGAGTTGAGATAGGCGAGGACTTACAAACCGCCATTCAAAGAGAATTGAAAGAAGAACTTGGTATATCTGTAGAAATAATTTGCAAAATCGGAGTTGTAAGCGATTATTACAATCTGATTCACAGGCATAATATTAATAATTATTTCTTGTGCAAAGTAAAGTCATTCGGAGAAAAGAATTTGACTCAGGATGAAGTAGAAAGTTTTCACTTATCTACATTAAAATTGACATATGAGGATGCTGTTCAAGAATATGAAAACAGGTCAAATACAAGGTTAGGAACGCTTGTAGCAAACAGAGAACTGCCTATTTTACAACGAGCAAAAAAAATAATTGATGAAAGCCAAAAGTAATATATTAATACTCATTGCATGAGTCTGTTTATTGAAATATAATTGGCTTGGAGGTGATACATTATGGCAAATGAAGATAAAAAGGATTTTAATGCTATGCTTATGGATAGCAAGGATATGCCTAAATTTCAAATAATCACAGATGAAAAGAGTATTAAAAAATATGGTGGAGATAAAATGTATTTTGCACCGCCAATCGACTATGACAAAGTAATGAAAAAAATTCCGTATGGTAAAGTGATTACTGTCGGAAAAATACGAGAATACTTTGCAGAGTTAAGCAGTGCCGATTTTACAGAGCCTATCACAGCCGGAATTTTTGTTTCAATAGTTGCATGGGCGAGTTATCAGCGCACAGAGGATAAAACCCCTTATTGGAGAACATTAAAAGCGAATGGAGAATTAAATGCAAAGTATCCCGGAGGAATTGAGGCACAAAAGGAGATGCTTGAAAAAGAGGGGCATATCGTAATCCAAAAAGGCAGAACCAATATTAAGTATTATGTTAAGGATTATGAAAAAGCATTATTTACATTGAAATAGATAATGCGAAAACTTCAGTTTCACGGGCATATTTCCACGAACGGCAGAACCACGAAAAAGGCTTTTGATAAGTTCTCTCTAATCTAAAATCAGCCGAGAAATTCATCGTATTCAGACGAGCTATGCGGAAAGCGTGGCATTGATTGAAAGAAACTAACAATAGAAAAGGATTAAAAATGCAAAATACACTTAAAATAAAACGAACAAAAACAGCTTTGGCTTTTAATCTTGCGATTATTGCTTGTGAGATTGCCGCAATAATTATCGTGTTTTTCAAAATAGGCTGCTATCCGCTTGTATATTACACTGAGGACAGCAATCTGTTTGCACTTGTTGCCTGTGCGGTTATGTCAGGCTTTCAGGTGCGATATCTCAAAAGCGGAAAAGAAATTCCGCACTCGGTTCAAATGTTCAAATATATGGCGGCGGCTGTGCTTTCGGTAACATTTATCGTAGTTCTTGCTGTACTTTCCCCGATGCGTGGAGATGGCATAAACGGTTGGCTCTATATGCTTTTTAACAAAGACTTCACCTTTTTACATACTTTGTGTCCGATTCTTACAATTTTATCGTTTGTGCTTTTTGAAAAAGAACCTCACCTTAACACAAAATCAGCTTTCACGGCTACAATCCCTACATTAATATATGCGATTCTGCTTATTATACTTAATATAGTCGGTGCAGTTGACGGTCCATACCCGTTTTTGCGTGTGATGAATCAGCCTTTGTATATGTCATTTGTTTGGTTCATTGTAATTGTCGGCGGTGCATTTTTTCTTGCACTCTTACTTCAAAAACTTAATTCAACAGGAAGAAAAAGAAAATAATAGATAATAAGACAGTAAACAGATGAAAATTTCAGATTGGAGTGATTTTTATGAAATACCGCAAGTTGGTGGAGAATGCTAAAAAGCCAAACGGCTTTTGGGGCAAAATGATGATAAAGGCTATGAATAAAGGACATTCAAACCTCACCTCATGGGGACTTGAACATATGAATATCGAACGCAACGCAACCGTACTTGACATCGGTTGCGGTGGTGGTAAAACCGTTGACCGACTTTGCTCAATTGTTGCCAACGGCAAGGTTTACGGAATCGACTATTCCGAACTTTCGGTAAAATCCTCCGAGAAACTCAATTCAAAAAATATACTCTGCAACAAAGCGAAAATTCTTCAGGCATCCGTATCGGATATGCCATTTGATGACAATACATTCGACAATATCACGGCAGTTGAAACCTACTACTTCTGGCCCGATAAGGAAAATGATGTGAAAGAAGTTTTTCGTGTTCTCAAACAGGGCGGAACGGTTATGATGCTTTTTGAAATGCTCAGAACAGACGATGATCCGTTCAAGTGGGAAAAGGTTGAAAATATGCTGAATATCAAGTCGGTAACTCCGCATGAAATCAGAGCCGTACTTGAATCGGCAGGCTTTGAAAATATAAACACATACACTAAGGAAGGTACAACATGGCTTTGTGCCACAGCGCAAAAACCGAAGGATGATGAAAACTAATGAAAGCTTTGATTACAGGCGCAAGTTCGGGCATAGGCAAAGAAATTGCCCGTTATCTTGCAGAACTCGGTTACGACCTTATTCTTGCATCACGCTCAACCGATAAGCTTAACAAGCTGAAAGAGGAACTTTCAAATGTGAATGTCAGGGTAATTACGCTCGATTTTTCACGAGAAAGCGACAGCATGGATTTGTATGAGCATATCAAGAATGAAAATGAACAGATTGATTTTCTTGTCAACAACGCAGGATTCGGTGCTTACGGAAAATTTGTAGATGTTCCGCTTGAAAGAGAGCTTGAACTCATTCACACCAATGTTTCAACAGTTCACATTCTCACAAAGCTTTTTCTTAAAGATATGGTCGAGAGAAACAGCGGATATATTCTCAATGTAGGTTCAGCCGCAGGATTTCTTGCAGGTCCGACATTTGCAAGCTACTATGCGTCAAAGAATTATGTTGTCCGTCTTACTCAGGCAATTCATGAGGAAATGCGCAGAGATAATAAAAATGTCAAGGTTTCCGTACTTTGCCCCGGACCTGTAAAAACCAACTTTAACAATGTTGCGGATGTCAAATTCTGCATAAGAGGACTTGATCCGAAGTTTGTTGCAAGGTATGCCGTTGATATGACAATGAAGGGCAAAATGATTATCACACCCGGCTTTGAAATGAAAGCGGTGTCATTTTTCAGACATTTTGCACCCGAAAAACTTCTCACAAGAATTTCTTACAATGTGCAGATGAAGAAAAACGGTATATCAAAATAACTGTTATATTATAATGAAACAGGGAGGTGACACATTGAAGATAAAATTCGTTGACAAGACGATAAAACTTTACAAAAGAATAGCAGACAGATTTGAACCGATAACAAGCAAATGCCTTCACGACAACATCTTTGCAATTGCAGGACAGTCGGCATTCTTTATTATCTTATCGGCTGTACCGCTCTCGATGTTCTTTGTGTCACTTTTGCAGAACCTGCACATTCCGATTGACTTTGTTCACCATGGACTCAGCAGTATATTCTCGTCAAAAATTGCCGATGACTTAACATACTTTCTGACCTCTGCCTATGAAAGTGCGGTGGGAATTTCACTTGTAACGCTTGTAATCACCTTGTGGTCGGCGGCGCAGGGAATCCACGCAATCACAAACGGACTAAACAGAATTTATGATGCTTACGAAAACAGAAACTGGTTCTTTTTAAGAATAAGAGCGATGTTCTACACAATTGCGTTATTTGTAATTTTGCTTGCGTCACTTGTGCTTATCGTTCTCGGTTCAACAATCAACGATTTTCTTTCACCGCATCTGAAATCATTGCCTGACATAATCGGAATAATCTATCATTTAAGATATGTACTTATCTTCCTGTTCCTCACGGTGTTGTTTGCGCTGATTTATAGGAACTTTCCGAACATCACACGCAACGAACACAAGGAATACGGATTTAAGTCGCAGTTGCCGGGTGCGTTTCTCTGCACGGTTTCGTGGTATGTGCTTTCGTTCGGCATATCGGTTTATGTGTCCGATTTCAACGGATTTTCCGTGTACGGAGGACTTACCAGAATCGCCGTTATTATGATTTGGTTCTACTTCCTTATAGTTTGTCTTATGGTTTGTGCCGAAATCAATTATGTCTACCATGACAGAATAAAAGCTTTTACCGTTGCAAAATTCAAAAGGAGAGTAAAAACCAAAGGTTCACAACTCAACCAAATCAGAAAAGAAAGAAAAAATCCCATTCCGGTTACTGCTGCAAAACATATAAATATCTTCTTCCACTCTAACTTAAAGTTCATTTTTCTTTCTTCCGTTCCAAATATTCAGCTATCATTCTTCCAACGAAGAAAGCAAGCGCCTGCTCTTCTTCCTGCCAGAGTCTTCTAATATATTCACCCGGACATAATATATAGCCGCATTTTTCATTTTTATATTCTATATTTACAA
>CACXYD010000133.1 GCA_902771755.1 uncultured Ruminococcus sp.
ATTGACTCGTCCTCGTTTCTGATGAGGAACATCATAACAAGTCCGGCGCTTATGCCGTCGGCAATTACTGTTGCAACACCGACACCTGCAACGCTCATATTGCAGACAATTACAAAGAAAAGGTTCAAAAGAACATTTACAATGCCAGAAATTACAAGGCAATAGAGTGGACGGCTCGTGTCACCGACACTTCTCAAAATTGCCGAACCAAAGTTGTAGAGCATTACAAACGGCATACCCATAAAATAAATTCTGAGGTATGTTGCCGCAAGGTCAATTACATCATCCGGTGTGTTCATCAGCCTTAACAGCGGTCCTGCAATAACCTGACCGAGTATCAGAAGAAGAAATCCGCAGATAAGTGAAAGTGTTATTACCGTGTGGACTGCCTCTGAAACTTTCTTGCGGTCATTTTGACCTATATATCTTGCAATCAAAACATTTGCACCGACCGAAAGTCCCGTGAACAACAGCACAAGCATATTGATGAGCGGACCGTTACTGCCGACTGCGGCAAGTGCCTGACTGCTTGAAAATCTTCCGACAACCGCAACATCGGTTGAGTTGAAAAGCTGTTGCAAAATACTGCATCCTGCAAGCGGAAGTGTGAAAATAAGAATTTTCTTTCCGAGTGGACCTTCCAACATATTAATCTGGTGCGAACGCTGTCGTTTTTCTTTTACAACATTCTGACTTTTGTTTCTTCTAAACAGACTCGCAAATGCAAGTGAGGACAATTTTTTGACTTTCTCCATTAATTTCTAACCTCTTAAATCACATAATCTTTGTAAACAATACTATTCTTTTCCGTTTTCCACAATTATTTTAATCCCGTTGCCCGAAATAAACAAGCAAAATACCTTATAAACATAAAGTTTACTTTGCTCACAATTTTAGTTACAATAACTACCTCGTCAAAATTCTTCTTTTTATGCCTTTATAATATGGTAAAAACTGCTTTTCTGTATATTTTTAGACCGTTTTTTATCAATAAGCAAGGCTTTGAATTTGTCTGTAATTTGTGCCTTTTCAACAAAAGCAAAATCGCTCTATTGTGGTCGTTGACGAAAAAATTTTTTTGACTTACAAATAAACACTTCCGAAATTGGTGTATATGCCGATTAAATTATAATGATACAACTATGATACAAGTTTAATATAATATATGTTTAAAGGGGTAAATGAAAAGGAGTGAATGTTATGAAGAAAAAGATTGCTATAATTATCGTTGCAGTTGTTTTATGTGTTGCCACCGCAATATTTGCCGTGCCGAAAATCAGTTTTTATGCGTGTGAGCCTACCGTGTATTTTGATGTTGAGGGTTGCGACAAGGTTGACACAAAGATGTCTTACGAAGATGCCGAAACCGTTAAGAAAATATTTGAGGGCAAATCCGCATATTTTGATTCACCCTCGTGTGGTTTTGACGAAAAGGCATCAATAAGAATCGGTTGTAATACATATATGCCTGCGTGTGACGGTGACGAAACAGTCAAGCACGGATTTATGTATTTTAGCCTTTCAAAAAGCGAAAATAACGAACTTCGCAAGATTATGAAAAAGTACGGAGCAGATACGAGAAAAGCCATCTAATACCGTTGACAGACGCATTTCCGTGTGTTAAACTTTTCTCGAAAAATATACGGAGGTGTTTTTATGAAAAACTACAACTGGGCAACACTCGGTTGTGGAGTTATCGCAAATGAGCTTGCAGCCGCACTCAAAAGCAGAGGACAGAAACTTTATTCCGTTGCAAACCGTACCCATGAAAAGGCAGTTGCGTTTGCCGAAAAGTACGGCATTGAAAAGGTTTACAACGATATTGACGAGCTGTTTAAAGACGAAAATGTTGACATAATTTACATTTCCACACCGCACAACACGCATATAAAATATCTTCGCAAGGCTCTTGCGGCAGGAAAGCATGTTTTGTGCGAAAAGTCGATAACGCTTAATTCAGATGAACTTGACGAGGCAATCTCTCTTGCAGAAAAAAACCATGTTGTGCTTGCAGAGGCAATGACAATTTTTCATATGCCGATTTACAAGGCACTTCTTGAAAAGGTGAATTCAGGCTACCTTGGCGAACTCAGACTTATTCAGATGAATTTCGGCAGTTACAAAGAGTACAATATGAACAACCGATTCTTCAACCGCAATCTTGCAGGCGGCGCAATGCTTGACATCGGTGTGTATGCGCTTTCGTTTGTTCGTATGTTTATGAGCTCATGCCCGAACGATGTGCTGTCACAGGTTAAATATGCCGAAACAGGCGTTGATGAACAGGCGAGTATTCTTTTAAAGAATAAAGAGGAGGAAATGGCAACTGTCATTATTTCACTTCACGCAAAACAGCCAAAGCGTGGTACAATCTCGTTTGACAAGGGCTATGTTGAAATCTTTGAATATCCCCGAGGTATGGAGGCAAAAATTACATACACGGCTGACGGACATACCGAAACAATCTCTGCCGGTCAGACAAAGGACGCATTGCTCTATGAGGTTGAGGACATGGAAAAGGCAATAGAGGGCGACACAGCTCTTATGCACCTTGACTACACAAAGGATGTTATGAAAATTATGACCGACATCCGCAAAAGTTGGGGAATGAAATATCCCGAAGAAGAATGAGTTTTTTATTTTTTGAACTCTTTTAAATTAATTTTTATCTAACCTCCCCTCCACTGTATAATGCGGGGGGCATTTAGTGGCTTTATCAAGTAAATAGTTATAAAAGCAGGATACTAAATTAGTATACTGCTTTTATTTTTTTGATGATAGAGTATTGACAAAAAGCTATCATTCATATATAATAATGATAGGAAAAAGATTATAATCTATCATTAGACGGATTACAAATAAAAAATAATTCATAAAAGGATGTATATAATGTATATTACAAAAGAAGATATTAGATGTTTTTTGGAAAAAGTAAAAGAAGCAGTTAATACGGATAATTACAGAATACAGCGCGGTTCAAAAAGACAGGATAACAATGCACTCTTTTTGGATTATGTTATAGATGAAGCCATGGCTAAAACTATATTGCTTAGCCTTACTCCAGAAGATTTTTCTGAGGTGTTGCAAAATGAACATATTGGATACGAACACGAATTATTGTATGTTTTTGGTAAGGATGTTTCTCTTTTGAAAAGATTTGGTTGTGTTGATGAAATTGTATCTTTGTATATTAAGCTCAATAAGTTGGATAATTGTTTTGTGATTGTGGTTTCATTTCATGAGCAGAGATATCCAATTAAATATATGTTTAAATAAAACTATTGTACCATTATTTTTAGGAGGATTACTATGTTAGAAAGGAATAATTATGATTTGTGTACTGTGTGCAGAAAAAAAACAGAGTACACATTTCAAAAAAAAGATATGGTAAAAGTAATCAATGGAAAAGAGTATTCATTTAAAATTACAGTTGCTATTTGTAACGAATGTGGTGAAGAAATGAGTATTCCTGGATTGATTGACAGAAATATTAAGGAGGTTGATGAACAGTACAGAACTTATGAAGAAATAATTTCAATTGATGATATTGAAAAGCTTATGGAAATTTATAAATTGGGTAAGGATCCGTTATCATTAGCTCTTGGATTTGGCGAAATTACAATTAGAAGATATCTTTCAGGTCAGATACCTTCTAAGGAATATTCTAATATTATGAAGTCTGCTTTGTCATCGCCTTCGTATATGAAAGAAAAGCTTTATGAGAATAGAGGTAAATTATCTCCAGTTGCATTTAATAAAGCAATCAAGGAGACTGAACGGTTAGAAAAACTGTTTTCTATCTCTGAAAAAATGTTATGTACTATTTCGTATTTATTTGAAAAAATGTACGAAATTACACCGTTGGCACTTCAGACACTACTTTATTATATTCAGGGAGTTTCTTATGCTTTGAACAATAAACCAATATTTAATGAGTCTTGTCAGGCTTGGGTGCATGGTCCTGTATATCGTGAAGTATACGATATATTTAAAGATTTTAAATATAGTCCAATTGATGATGTACGGTTTGCTGTTTTTACAAATAGAGAAAATATTCTTACTGAAGAGGAATATAAGGTTATAGATTTAGTGGTCGATACCTTTGGAATTTATAGTGCAAAAACATTGGAATTAATAACTCACAATGAAACACCTTGGTTAAACGCAAGGGTTAATTATGAAGATAATGTGCCCTCAAACGAACCAATATCTTCTGAAAGTATAAGCGAATATTTTGAAAAACAAAATGTAATTTATGACTTTTCAACTAGGGAGGGGTTAGAAAATTACATTAACGATGCATTGCATTTTATGCATAAATAAAAAAAGACAAAAGAATAACCATCCGATAACCTTAAATATCGGATGGTTATTTTATATCCTGTGTTCGGTTTTAAATCAATAGTTTTCTGCGTGAATTTCAAAATAGCTCTGTGGGTGGTTGCAAACGGGGCAAACCTCGGGAGCCTCTTTGCCAACAACAATGTGACCGCAGTTACGGCATTCCCAAACCTTGATTTCGCTCTTTTTGAAAACTTCTGCAGTTTCAACATTGTGGAGTAATGCACGGTATCTTTCTTCGTGGTGCTTTTCGATTGCGGCAACAAGGCGGAACTTGTGTGCAAGCTCTGTAAAGCCTTCTTCTTCGGCAGTTTTAGCGAAATCTTCATACATATCTGTCCACTCGTAGTTTTCGCCCTCGGCAGCGGCAAGAAGATTTTCTGCTGTGTCGCCGATTCCGCTGAGTTCCTTGAACCACATTTTTGCGTGTTCTTTTTCATTGTTTGCTGTCTTTAAGAAAAGGTCTGCAATCTGCTCAAAGCCCTGTTTTTTGGCAACAGATGCAAAATATGTGTACTTGTTGCGAGCCTGTGATTCGCCTGCAAAAGCAGCCTCAAGGTTCTTTTCTGTCTGTGTTCCCGAATACTTT
>CACXYD010000134.1 GCA_902771755.1 uncultured Ruminococcus sp.
AAATATCTATATATAACACCCTACCTTTTGTCAAAGTGAACCCGTGGTATTTCTCATTTTTTACCCCAAAAATCCGAACTTCACTTTGGCAATTTAGGTATCCTATATGTTAATCATATCAAATGAGCTGTACGATAAAACAGACTTTCCTTTGCAATCAGACAAATTTATTGAGTTCTGCGTTGTATTTGTAGTCAATTGCAGAAAGTTTGCTTTCA
The DNA here is from genome assembly GCA_902771755.1 of uncultured Ruminococcus sp. GTDB lineage: Bacteria > Bacillota > Clostridia > Oscillospirales > Acutalibacteraceae > Ruminococcoides. The sequence continues at coordinate 219 of CACXYD010000134.1, forward strand.
ATTTCTTCTTTATTGCAACCGAGGTCGTCACACATTTTATCAAGGCTCGGGTAGAAATCACGCAACTTTGTATTAACAAAGCTTAAAAGAATCATCGGATCGTTCGGAATTGTATTTTCAGCCATAAAAATCGCCCTTTCAAAATTATTTACTGTATTTACTAATCTTACAATTAGTAGTATAATATACAGGTACAAATTTGTAAACGGTATTCTGTGTGATGCCGTGTGTAACAGATAAATTTTTTTCAAAGGAACTTGGAAATGGATAAGAAATTTGATGTTGTAATCGTTGGCACAGGTGCGGCAGGTCTTTATGCGGCACTTAATTTTCCCGAAAGCGTGAACATTCTGCTTGTTTCAAAGCGTGAACTTCAGCTTTCAAACAGCTCTCTTGCACAGGGCGGTGTTGCGTGTGTGCTTGATACGGTTCACGACAGCTACAAACTGCATATTACAGATACATTGATTGCAGGAAAGTATAAAAATACTCTTTCTGCTGTTGAAAAGCTTGTTACCGAAGGCCCTTCGGATGTTCTCAAAATCAAAGACCTCGGTGTTGATTTTGACCTTAACGAGGACGGCACAATGTGCAAAACTCTTGAGGCAGGTCACAGCAGAAACAGAATCGTTCACCATAAGGATTCAACAGGCAAGGCAATTGTTGACGGCCTTATTGCAAAGGTTACTCAGCTTAAGAATGTTACCGTGTGCGACAATGCCCTTGTTTATGCAATTGACAAGGTGCTGAACGGCTTTTACATAAGCATTTTGAGAAACGGTGAAAAACTTCACTATGGCTGTAACTACTGCTTGCTTGCAACAGGCGGTATCGGCAGAGTTTATAAGTACACAACCAACTCTGCAATCGCAACTGGTGACGGCATTGCATTTGCGTATATGCTTGGTGCGAGAATTAAAAATCTTTCGAGAATTCAGTTCCACCCAACAGCATTTGCGGCTGACCACGGCAGAGAGCGTTTTCTTATAAGTGAGGCTGTTCGTGGTGAGGGTGCAGTTCTTCTCAACTGCAACGGCGAGAGATTTGCCTCAAATTATGACAGCAGGGGAGAGCTTGCTCCGAGAGATGTTGTTTCAAATGCGGTTATGCTTGAATCAATCAAAACAAACAGCGAGAATTTCTATCTTGACATAACTCACAAGCCGGCTGATTTTGTAAGAAATCGTTTCCCGATGATTTACGAAAGATGTCTTGAAGAAGGCGTTGACATTACAAAGGACAGAATTCCTGTATTCCCGTGTCAGCATTACCTTATGGGCGGTATTGATGTTGACCTTCATTCACGCACAACTGTTGAAGGTTTGTATGCCGCAGGCGAGTGCTCACACACAGGTGTTCACGGCGCGAACCGTCTTGCAAGTAACTCACTTCTTGAGGCACTTGTTTATTCAAGAACAGCAGCTCTTGATATTACGGATAAAATCAATAAATTTGGCAGAAGAACTCTTGGCGAAGAACCTGTTTATCGTCCTGTTGAGGGCAAGGCTATGCCACACGGCTGCCGTTCAAAAATCAGAGAGATTTTACAGGACGCTTATTTTGTTCTTCCAAAGCCTGAAAAATATGAAGAAAGCAGTAAGCAGATTCATGAAATTATGAGTGAATTGTTTGCAGAAAAGTACGAAATCAATTCCGACCTTGTTGAGGCAAGAAGTGCGGCAATTGTTGCAAGTATCATTTTTGACGAAATTATGGAGGGTACAGACTGATGACACTTAACAGCATTTATGTTGACAATCTTATCAAAACCGCATTGCTTGAAGATATCAACTATCTTGACACAACAACCGATTATCTCATTGATGAAAATCAGGAAAACACAGCAATTTTCCTTGCAAAAAGCACAGGTGTTCTTTGCGGTATCGAAGTTGCACTCCGTGTGTTTGAAATTCTTCAGCCAAACGGCTTTGAGGCAAAGGTTTACAAGCATGACGGTGACAAGCTTGAAAAAGGCGAAATCATTGCTGAAATTCACGGCAAGACAAGAACAATTTTAAAGGGCGAGAGAACTGCTCTCAACCTCATTCAGCACATGAGCGGTATTGCAACCGCAACAAACAAGGCTGTTGAAATTGTCAGCGGTACAAAGGCATCTATTGCCGACACAAGAAAGACACTCCCCGGTATGCGTCCGCTCCAGAAGTATGCCGTTACAGTTGGCGGCGGAAGAAATCACCGCTACAATCTTTCCGATGCCGCAATGCTCAAGGACAACCACATTGACGCAGGCGGCGGAATTGCCAATGCTGTTTCAAAGCTTAAATCAAAACTTGGTCATATGACAAAGGTTGAACTTGAAGTAAGAAACCTTGACGAACTCAATCAGGCGCTTGAGGCAGGTGTTGATGTTATTATGCTCGACAATATGAGTCCCGAACTTATGAAACAGGCGGTTGACATCACAGCAGGCAAGGCACTTCTTGAGGCAAGCGGCGGTATTACAGACGAAACACTCCGTGAAATTGCAGAAACAGGTGTTGATATCATCTCAATGGGTGCGCTCACTCATTCGGTAAAAGCTTTTGACATTTCACTTAAAATTAAATAAGTCGAAATTAAAAAGATGATTGAAAAGATTATAAACTAAAAAATAAATCCTATTGAATTTTTACGCAATGTTTTGCAGTAATTTTCAATAGGATTTTTTGTTTGAAATATTGCTCTTATAAGTGGAAAATAAAATATATTGTTTTTGCTACTGAAAATAAGTGTCAATATATGCAGAAATTTTCAGTAGAACTTTTACCGAAACAGAAAAAAGCAGCGGTGATTATTCTTCATCGCTGTTTTTGTCATTTGAATCAAAATTAAATTTTAGTGGTTCTTGGGGTGATTGCTGTTCTTCCTCTTGTTTGTGTTTGTCCCTGATTTTGGCGTAGATTATCAGAATAAAGGGGAGTACAACCAAGATAATTGCTACGCACAGAGGGAAAAGTTTCGACTGGTCAAATTCCACCGTTGCCGCCTTCATTTCTTTGATTGGTTATTACAAAATAATTATACAACAGTATTTTGTGAAATGCAAGGGATATTGCATAATATTAATGTTTTTTATAACCCAAAGTTGTGATAACAATTCACTAAATTTTTGTATATTTCTGTCGGTATCGCAAGATTTCCTTTTCCGAAACCGAGCGAAATATCGGGCTTTGTCGTTCCGTGAAAGTCGCTTCCGCCGCTTTTCAAAAGACCGTATTCGTCACATATTTTCTCGGCAAGCTCTGTTTCGGCTTTGTCAAAAAGCGAATAGTATGCCTCCATTGCGTTAAGACCGCAAGCCTTTGCTTTTGGCAGAAATTCCCTCAACTCATCTTCGTTCATATTGAGAAACGGGTGTGCCAGAACAGATATTGAACCGAAACTTTTCAGCTTTTCGATTATATACAGAGATGACGGTCTTTTCGGCGGAACATAGTGGCCGAACTTCGACATAAGCAAGGTTTGAAATGCCTCTTTTACTGATGAAACATAGCCTTTGTTCATAAGAGCGGTGGCGATGTTTGCACGGTTTACAAAGCCGTCAACCGTGCTGTTTTTGATTTGGTCATAGTCGAGAATATAGCCGTCTTTCGCAAGATTTTTAACGAGCAGTCTGTTGCTCTCTTCCTTTAATTTTTGCGACTCAGCCATAATTTCGGTTATGTCCGAATAGTTTTCTTCCTTAATAAACAGACCGACAATGTGCAGTTGCTTTGAATTATATTCGGTTGAAAATTCAATCCCCGAAATGGTGTTTACACCGTATTTCTTGCCTGCCGAAACAAATTTGTCAAGCCCTGCAACCGTGTTGTGGTCGCAGAGTGCAACAGCGTCAAGTCCGATTTCTTTGGCTTTTAAAACGATTTCCGTGGGCGAAAATGTGCCGTCCGAAAATGTTGAATGTGTATGCAAATCGCAGAACATAAAATTCCTCCGATACAAATTATAATGGATATTGAAATTAATAACTAAAATATGTATAATAAACCTATACGGGTGAAATGGCGGTAAGTGAAGTGTTTGAAAATTGGCATATTGATATTGAAACTTTTAAATGTATAACCAATGATATTACAACAGATGAGGTAATAATTACCGAGGAAAGAATACAGCATATAAAAGAAAGACATAATAATGACTTTCTTGAAATACAGCCATACATACAAGATATACTTTCAATGCCGGATTATATTTTGGCTGATTCTAAAAGGGAAAATACCGGATTGATTTTAAAACAAATTACTGAAAACAATGGCTTAAAAGTTCAAGTAGTTCTTCGTGTACATACATCAAAAGATAGAAAAGGTTTCAAAAATTCCATAATTTCCGCATGGAAAATAAGTGATTCCCGTTGGAATAATTATCTGAGAAATAAAAAGATTCTTTACAAATCTAAATAAATTTAGTATAATAAACATAGGATAAGAATAGGTTATTTGAGGTGGTAAATTTCGTTGCGACCACACGCCGATGGCTTGACAAAGGGAAACCTTGAGAGATGCAGGAGATGCGACGCCTGCCAAATAACCATTTACCTTGGAAGCCGTTCTGAGTAATCAGGGCGGCTTTCTTAATTTTTCATATGCATACAAAAATGGAGTGG
>CACXYD010000135.1 GCA_902771755.1 uncultured Ruminococcus sp.
AGAGCTCGACGATCCTTGTTCAGGGTGACAATGCGTACGGCATGCTTAAGTCTGAGACCGGCGTGCACAGGCTTGTCAGGATATCGCCTTTCAATGCGATGGGCAAAAGGCAGACATCCTTCGCGGCGGTCGAGGTCGTTCCGGATATCGGTGATGATATCGAGGTCAACATCAATCCGCAGGATCTCAAGATAGATACTTACAGGTCGGGCGGTGCCGGCGGACAGCACGTAAACACTACGGACTCGGCTGTCAGGATCACACACCTGCCGACGGGCATAGTCGTTACATGCCAGAATGAGAGATCGCAGATCATGAACCGCGAAGTCGCGATGAAGATCCTGGTTTCCAAGCTCACGAGGCTTGCCGAAGAGGAGCACAAGGAGAACCTCAACGAGATCAAGGGCGACCAGTCGATGGCGACATGGGGCTCGCAGATAAGGAATTACGTGTTCCAGCCATACACGATGGTTAAGGATACCAGGACGGGCGCCGAGGTCGGTAACGTCGACGCTGTTATGGACGGCGATCTTGACGGCTTTATCAACGCAGATTTAAAGTGTGCAAGTCTTGGCACACTTCAGAAATAAATTTCATATTATATGGAAAGGCTATGAATTAGTATGAAGTATTTAGTAATGCTCTGTGACGGTATGGCTGATGAGCCAACCCCACAGCTTGATAATTCAACTCCTATGGCAAAGGCTAATAAGCCTTGTATGGATTACCTTGCCTCAAAGGGCGAGGTCGGAATGGTTAAAACTGTTGCCGAAGGACTCAAACCCGGCAGTGATGTTGCAAACCTTTCAGTTCTCGGCTATGAACCGGCTGTTTACTACAGCGGTCGTTCTCCGCTTGAGGCCGCAAGTATCGGTATCGACCTTAAAGACACCGATGTAACATTGAGATGTAACCTTGTAACTCTGTCCGATGAAGAAAACTATGAGGACAAGTCTATGGTTGACTATTGTGCAGGCGACATTTCAACAGAAGAGGCAAGAGAGCTTATCAATTATATTGAGGAAAAGCTCGGCAACGATATTTTCAAGTTCTATTCAGGTGTTGCTTACCGTCATTGCCTTGTATGGAAAAACGGTAATCCTCATCCGGGTGAACTTACACCTCCTCACGATATCTCAGGCCGTGTAATTAAAGAATACATTCCAAAGGGTGACGATACAGCCGCTCTCTATGATTTGATGAAGAAAAGCTATGATTTGCTCAAGAATCATCCTGTAAACAAGGCGAGAGTTGAAAAAGGACTTCGTCCCGCCAACTCAATTTGGCTCTGGGGCGAGGGTACAAAACCTGCTCTTGACAGTTTCTTTGGCAAGTTCGGCAAAAAGGGCAGTATGATTTCTGCTGTTGACCTTCTCAAAGGTATCGCAATTTGTGCCGGCATGAAGAGTGTTGATGTTGAAGGTGCAACAGGCTACATTGATACAAACTTTGACGGAAAGTGCAAAGCCGCAATTGATGAATTCAAAAACGGTGCGGATTTTGTATATATCCATGTTGAGGCTCCCGATGAATGTGGACACAGAGGAGAGATTGAGAATAAAGTAAAGGCTATTGAACTCATTGACGAGCATATTCTCAAGCCTGTAACTAATTTTCTCAGAGCATTTGATGATTTTGCCGTACTCGTATGTCCCGATCATCCCACACCGCTTTCTATCCGCACACACACTTCAAATCCTGTTCCGTATCTTATCTACGACAGCAAGAACGAAGTTGACAGCGGTGTAAGCAAATTCTGTGAAGAAGAGGCTAAAAAGACAGGCAATTATATTGAAAAAGGTTTTACAATGATGGATTACTTCCTTTCTAAATAATTTTTTGCTCTGTACTACATAATTAACCAAAAAAATAACATCCTTGCAGATATAATGAAATTAAAAATCTGTAAGGATGTTTTTATGTTGTGTTTGTTGATTATCATAGCAATAATGAGTATGATAACCTCGTTTGTAATTGCGTTTTCTTATGTAGTAAAATTCTTTATAAGAATAATAACAGAACTTATACACAAAAATTGATTTAGATAAGTTTTAACGCTTCAACAAGAGCCTTTGAAAGCTGATCAGGGCAGGATGTGCCTCTGCCACGGCAGTCAATGCCTTTTAATCTGTCAATAGCGTCTTTTGCGTCCATACCTTTAACAAGCATACAAATGCCCTGAGTGTTGCCTGAACAGCCGCCAACGAACTCACAGCTTGTGATTTTACCGTTGTCATCAAGTTCAAGATTAATCTGTCTGGAGCAAACTCCTGTAGGAAAATATGAATATTTCATCGTAATACCTCTTTTCATAATTTGAAATCATATTATCACAGAAACAGAAAAAAATCCAGATAATTTTATTTTTTTATTTTTAAAATTGAAAATCTATGTTATAATTTAAATACAGATTGCACTTTGTCGCAAACTTTGCTCCTTGTAATGAAGGCGGAGTGTTGTTCTAATTAAAATCTAAGTGCAGATGTTTCATTGCTTTAAGAGAATGGAACTATTATAATATTGTAACAGACATTTACAAAAAGCAAATCACAGAAAGTAGGATATAATGTCAATTAATATAGATTTGGGAGCATGGAACTCAATTTTTGCAGTTCCCTCCAAAGTAGTCGATGAAGGATTAAAATTTTCTGACGGCGTAAAGCTTAAAGTTCTTTTGTTTGTCCTTCGTAATGCAGGTCGTTCCATTGACGATGCAGAAATTTCAAAGGCAACAGGTGTCAATGTAACCGATATTCCCGAAGCACTTGACTATTGGGTAAGTATGGGTGTGTTTAATCGAATTGAAAATACCTTTACTCCTGCAAAAAATAATGAAGAATTTGTACCTGCACCGCAGACTCCTGTTCAAACGGTACAGACACTGCAACCTATCCAGACTGTTCCACAACCACAACAGACAACTCCACAGCCCGTTCAAGCGGTTCAACAGCCTGTAAAGCAGGAAACTGAGCAGTCACAAAAGGAAAATGCAGAAGAACCGCAAAGACATTTCACGGCTACAAGGCCGCAAAAGCCCGATTTTGTATTTACGGCACAAAGACTTGCGGTTGATGAAGAATTGAAAATGCTTGTTGAAGAAACGCAGACAACACTCGGAAAGGTTCTTTCAAATTCCGATATCGCAACTCTGCTCATGCTCAAAGACACCTGCGGACTTCCGCTTGATGTTATTTTTATGCTTATACATTATTGTGCAAGCATTGATAAGGGCAATATCAGAACCATTGAAAATATCGGTATTCAATGGGCAAATGACGGTGTTTATTCGCTTGAGGCGGCTGATAACAAGATTAAGCAGATTCAAAAAACAACTGCAAACTTTTCAATCGTTTCAAAAGCGTTCGGACTTAAAAATGTCGGTTCGCCTACAAAGAAACAGCTTGAATACGGTGACAAGTGGATAAGCGAGTGGAAGTTTTCGCCCGAAATGCTCAGAGAGGCATATGAAAGATGTGTTGACACAAAGGGTACAATGAATCTTCGCTACATTGACGGAATCTTAAAGCGTTGGAACGCAAGCAATCTCCATACGCTTGATGAACTCCATAAATATGAAAAATCAGCATCAAAGCCGTCACAGAAACAGTCGTCATCTTATGACATTAATGAACTCGACAAATTTAATTCGCTTGATAATTTTTAATTAAGAGGTTGGTATGGGATACAGCAGTAGTGTTTATAAGGCTGCTTCGGATACATTATATGAACGCAGACTTAATGCCGAAAAGGCAGCGGAAAGAAGAAAAGAAGATGTTTATAAAAAATTTCCTCGTGTGAAAGAGCTTGAAAAACAGATTTCTATGGGTGGAATCAAAACAGCCCGTGCAGTTCTTGCAGGCGGAGATGTAAAGGATGCCGTTTCAAAACTTCGTGACCAGAATCTTGCAATGCAGGCAGAGGTCAAGAGAATACTTACAGACAACGGCTATCCCGAAAATTATTTTGAACCCGATTATTTTTGCAAAAAGTGTGATGATAAGGGTTACTATGACATAAACGGCAAAACTGTCAGATGTTCATGCATGAAGTCTGCACTCGTAGCTTGTGCATGTGCGGAACTTAACAGAAACGCTCCTCTGTCACTCTCTACATTTGAAAGCTTTAATCTTGAATATTATGATAAGGCTGTTGATCCTCAGCTCAGAATATCTCCTTATGAACATATGAGCAGGGTTTTCAGATATTGTCAGAACTATGCCGATAACTTTAACGCACATTCAGAAAGCATACTTATGAAGGGTGCAACCGGACTCGGCAAAACTCATCTGTCGCTTGCAATTGCCAATGAGGCAATAAAGAGGGGATACGGTGTAATTTATGCATCCGCTCCTCCGCTTGTTTCAAAACTTGAAAAAAATTATTTTTCAAACAAGGAAGATGATTCAACCTTCGATATGCTTGTTGATTGTGACCTTCTTATTATAGATGACCTCGGAACCGAATTCCGTTCTCAATTTTCCGTATCACAGCTTTACAACATTTTTAACTCGAGAATGTTGTCAAATAAGCCTATAATTATAAATACAAATCTCTCAATAAGGGATTTGCAGGAAAATTATACTGACAGATTTGTATCAAGAATCTGCGGAAATGCCCGTCAGCTTGATTTTTTGGGCAGAGATATAAGAATCAGACGAAAATAATTTAAAAATTATTTTTTGGCAAAAAGCCCATTGCTATCGGCTTTTTCGGGAGTCTGAAAATCTTTTTCGAAAATTTTTGAAATTTTTTTAAAAAAAGTATTGACTTTTC
>CACXYD010000136.1 GCA_902771755.1 uncultured Ruminococcus sp.
AACTTTTTTGCCCTCTTTTGAAAGTGCATTTGCAAGTTTGCCGATTGTAGTTGTCTTACCTACACCGTTTACGCCGATTACAAGAATAATTGACGGTGATGTTGTAAGGTCAAGTTCTTCACCGCCTCTGAGCATATCGGCGATAATTTCTTTGAGAAGTGAAGTGATTTCAGACGGCTCTTTTATGCCTTCTTTTTTTACTCTTTCTCTGAGTTCTTCACAAATCTTTTCGGCTGTCGGAACACCTACATCGCCCATAACGAGCAATTCTTCAAGTTCTTCAAAAAGCTCATCATCAATTTTTGTAAAAGATTTGAGCATTGAGTCAATCTGACCTACAACCGCATCACGAGTTTTTTTCAGTCCCTCTTTAATCTTTTTGAAAAATCCCATATTATCACTGTCCTTATAATTACTTTGAATCTATACCGAGTTTTTCCGCAACTTCGGTTGAACGAAGTTCGAGTAATTTTGAAATACCCTCATCCTGCATTGTAACACCGTAAAGCACATCGGCTTCTTCCATTGTACCACGGCGATGAGTGATGAGAATAAACTGTGTGTTGTCTGTCATTCTGCGGAGATATGCGGCAAAACGATAAACATTAACATCATCAAGAGCCGCCTCAATCTCGTCCATTACGCAGAACGGGGCAGGTCTTACTTTCATGATTGCAAAATAGAGTGCAATAGCAACAAGCGCTTTTTCACCGCCTGACAAAGCCTCAAGATTTATAACAATCTTACCCGGCGGATGAACAAGAATATCAATTCCGCTTGTCAGAATGTTTTCAGGATCTGCAAGTGAAAGTGACGCTGTACCGCCGCCGAAAAGTTCTTTAAAGGTATAAGTAAAGTTCTTATTAATCTGGTCAAAGCTTTCAACAAATACTTCCTTCATCTGTTTTGTGAGGTCTGTAATAAGCTTTTCAATCTCTTTCTTTGACTTCTCAACATCGTTTACCTGTGCGCTCATAAATTCATATCTTTCGGAAACCTCTTTGTACTCCTCAATAGCGGATACATTTACATTTCCCAAAGCTCTGATTTTTTGTTTAAGCTCATTAAGTCGTCTTTGTGCCTGTTTTGAGTCATCAATTTCAACGGCACATTCTTCGGCTTCTCGTCTTGTCAGTTCATATTCTTCCCAAAGTTTTGAGATAATATCATCATACTGTTTCTGAATGTTGATTTTTCTCTCCTCAAGTCTGGCAAGTTCTCTGCCCGAAGTTTCACGCTCTGATGTTTTATCACGCTCAATCGTCCTGATTTCGGCACTGCGTTTTTCAAGCTGTTCTCTGTCAGCGTTGATTTTTTCAATAGCTTTTGAGCGTTCGTTCTGATTGGCAATCAACTTTTCAATTTCTGCATTTGTAGCTTTGATGATTTCTGTTTTTTCAAGAATAACAGTTTTAATTCTCTCAATCTCACGATTGAGTTCTGCTTTTCTTTCAAGGTTTTCACTGCCTGTGGATTTTGCAAAAACAATATCCGAATTGAGAGCGTCAATATCCTTTTGTGAAGAAACGATTTCAAGTCGCAGGTTCTGTAACTGTGAAGAAATTTCCTCTCGCTTTTTGGTAAGTTCTGCCCTACTGCCTGTAAGTTCATTTACCTTTTCTTCTGCGGCAAGGATTTTCTTATTGAGTTCAACAAGGAGCTGCTTTGCGGAATTTTTATCCTTCTCAAGAATTTCAATTCTTTGGCGACAATTTGTAATTTCATTCATTGAATTCTCAACAGATGCGCCTGCATTAGCAAGTTCATTATCACAAGCTCTCTTTTCAGCCTCAAGTCTTACAAGATCCTGCTGGAGATTTGAAAGGTCTGCTCTTGAACCGAGAAGTTGAGCCTCAAATGCCGAATATTCACGAGAGATTTCAACACTTCTGTTTTCGGCATCTTTTGACTTTTGCTCAAGAACTGCTGTTTGATTTTTGAGCGTTTCAATCTCGCTTGCTCTGCTGAGAAGTCCTGTGTTTCTGTTAAGCGAGCCGCCTGTGAGTGAACCTCCGGCATTAACAACCTGACCGTCAAGAGTTACAATTTTAAATCTGTACGAATATTTCTTTGCAATTGTCGTTGCGCAGTTCAAATCCTCTGCAATTACAATTTTACCGAGTAAAGAATACAAAATTCCGTTGTATTTATTATCGCATGAACAAAGATTTGCGGCAACCCCTACAAATCCGTAGCAATCTTCAAGACCGTTTTCACGGAGTTCTCTCGGTTTGATTGTGTTAAGCGGAAGGAATGTTGCTCGACCGCCGTCAACGGATTTAAGATACCTAATTGCTCGCTTTGCATCCTCATCGGTTTCGGTTACGATATTTTGCATAGCCGCACCGAGGGCTGTTTCAATTGCAACTCCGTATTCTTTTGGAACGGAAATTACTCGTGAAACAGGACCGCATATTCCGTGAACTTTACCGTGAGTTTGAGCATTGACAACTGTCTTTACGCTCTTTGAAAAGCCTTCAAGATTACGCTCAAGATTTTCAAGAAACGAGATTTTTCTCATATGTTCCTTGACATCGAGCATAAGCTTGTTGCTTTCTTCACGGAGTTCGTCTTTTTTCTTTTCTTTTGAAGAAAGTTTAAGCTGTAAACCGTCTATTGTATTTTTAAGTGATGCAATTTTTTCTTTTGCAACACTTATTTTATTATCATAATCTTTTGAGATATCGGCAAGTTCTTCCGACTGTGTTTTCTTTTCATCATTTGATGAAATTAAAGATTCAATTCTTGAATTAAGTTCCGAAACCGTGCTTTCGGCAGTCATCTCGGTAACTCTTGCATCAGCCGACTTTGAAGTAAGAACAGAAAGTTCGGCAGTAATTTCCTGCAAAACATCACTGCTTTTACCTGAAGTCGTATTAATTTCGTTAAGCTGTTCCGAAAGCTCACTGTACTTTTTCTTTTTAGCGATTATATCAGCGTCAAGTTCCGAAATTTCTTTTTCCTTATCGGCAATTCTTTTTACAAGTTCATCCGCATTGACATCAAACTGTGCAATATCATTTTTTATTCTGTCAATATTTTCATTGTTATGCAGAATATCATTCTCCGCAACAGACACAAGAGAACGCTTCTCTGAAATCTGCGATTCAATATCCGTGATTTCGGTTCTGATATTTTCTATTTTAGAAGAATACTCACCGTTTCTTATGTAAATTTCTTCACTTTCGGTCTGAATTTGTTCAAGTGCAGTTTCTGCGTCATCATATTGAGATTTTGCAATTGAAATTTTCTCATCCTGAACCTTTAATTCATTTTGTGAACGGTCAAGAGTTAAAAGCCAGAGTGCAATTTCAAGACCTCTTTTTTCTTCGGAATATTCAAGAAATTTTTGAGCTTTTTCAGACTGCTTTTCAAGAGGACCGACTCTTTCTTCAAGTTCGGTTACAATATCACGAAGTCTTAAAAGGTTGTCCTCCGTACTTTTCAGCTTTCTCTCAGCATCAATTTTTCTGTATCTGTAGCGAGAAATACCCGCAGCTTCTTCAAAAATCTCTCGTCTGTCCTCACCTTTTGATGAAACAATGCTGTCAATCTTACCCTGACCGATCATTGAATAACCGTCACGACCGAGGCCTGTGTCCATAAAGAGTTCGTTGATGTCTTTAAGACGAACAGCCGCTTTATTGATAAGATATTCGCTTTCGCCGCTTCTATAGTATCTTCTTGTAACAGCTATGTCATCACCGTTAAAATCAAGGGCACGGTCTTTGTTGTCAATATTCAGAGTAACTTCGGCATAGCCCTGTCTTTTACGCTTATCTGTTCCGTTAAAGACAACATCTTCCATTTTGGCACAACGAAGGCTCTTCGGGGACTGTTCACCGAGAACCCAGCGGATAGCATCACTGATGTTACTTTTGCCTGAACCGTTAGGACCGACAACCGAGGTAATTCCCTGTTCAAAAGATAATTTAGTTTTATCGGGAAAGGTCTTGAAACCTTGAATTTCCAAAGACTTTAATCGCATCAGCAAGCTCCTATTTTAAATATAATTCATATTTCTTCAAAGTATCGTCAAAACAAACCGAAAAATTATATCCGAGTTCATTTAATTTTTTTACATTACTTTTCTTTTGCCCGAGAAATTTTGAAAGAGATTTAGAATTGATAACAACCTCTTTAATTTCATTCGGATTAGAAAAATCTTTTGCTTTTTCGATAAACTTATCGTAAAAAAGCTTATTTTCGCACAATTCCTTAAAAGCAGGGTGATAGTTGTCACCGTAGCTGTTATTTACAAGGCTGTCGGAATAATGAAGTCCGATCCTGATAATTTTTATATTGTTTCTTTCAAAAAGTTCAATCAGCTTTGAGCAAAGATTGACGGACTTTTCCAGACTGTACGGTGTGTATTCTCCGTTAAGGTAAAGTTCGGCAAGCTTTGTGTCTTTCATAATGACCGTAGGATAGATTCTTACGGTATCGGGATTTATTTTCACAAATGTTTCGGCTGTATATAAATCCTTTTGAATATCTGACTTATAAAGTCCCGTCATCATCTGCAAGCCAAGTGAAAAGCCGTAACTTTTAATAAGCTTTGATGATTTAAAAACATCTTCAGCACTATGTCCTCTGTCATTTGCAAGCAGTACATCATCCGACATAGATTGCGCACCGAGTTCAATTGATGTCACACCATAGCTTTTCAAAATATCAAGAATTTCTTTATCAATATAGTCA
>CACXYD010000137.1 GCA_902771755.1 uncultured Ruminococcus sp.
AATACAGAGAAAACAACCGAATAGAGGCAAAAAAGGCGACAGGCGGATTGCCTAAAAGCCTTTGGGAAACATATTCATCCTTTGCAAATACACTCGGCGGAATTATACTTTTAGGTGTAGAAGAATACAGGGACAAATCACTTCACCCCGTAAATCTGCCCGATCCCGATGAACTGATAGAAGAATTCTGGGAAATTGCAAACGATATTCAAAAGGTAAGCGCCAACATTCTATCCTATGAAGATGTCTATGTTCAAAATGTAGAAGAAAAGCGTATTGTTGTTATTACAGTACCCAAAGCCAAACGCTTTGACCGTCCCGTATACCTTGACGGCAGTATTCATAATTCATACAGAAGAAACGGCGAGGGTGACTATCGTTGCACACCCGATCAAATCAATGCAATGGTGCGTGACTCCGAAGTTAAAACTCAGGACATGAATATCATCGAAAATATGCCGACTTCGGTTCTCAATATTGACTCACTGCACAACTACAGAATCAGAATGTCATCTGCAAAGCCAAATAACAGACTTCAGAATTTGTCGGATAAAGAATTCTTGCAGGCGATAGGAGCAATCGGAGTAGGGGATGACCTTCTGTTTCACCCCACAGCCGCAGGACTGCTCATGTTCGGTAAGTCGAAATTCATCAGAAAAGAATATCCGTCATTTTGCCTTGAATATAAAGAATCATTGCAAAGCAATAAAAATACAAGAATCTCGTCAGACACAGATTCCTGTTGTGAAAACCTGTACGATTTCTTTGTAAATATCTTTGAGAAAATTTCATCCGATATTAAACTTAACACACGCAATAAATCAGATATCACGCCGATTACAACGGCCTTGCGTGAGGCACTTGCAAACTGCCTTATAAATGCCGATTATTACGGCTCAAACGGCATTGTAATTGTAAACGAAGATGACAGCATTACAATGTCAAATCCTGGCGGATTTCGTGTTGAACTCGATGCCGCAAGAGCAGGCGGCATATCTGATCCGAGAAATACTGCAATTATGCGTATGTTCAATCTGATAGGAATAGGCAGTAACAACGGTTGCGGTATATCAAATATTTTCTCCGTCTGGAAAAGTCACGGACTTGTTCAGCCTGTCATTGAAGAAAGTTTTGAACCCGAGAGTATTACCTTAAAACTTTCGTTCATCCCTGAAAACAATTCTGACAATACGCAAATTTTACAAAATCATCCCGATATTGAATCCGACAGGCAGGATATCGTGATTTCATACATAACCGATAATATAACGGTGACTTCAAAAGAAATTTCTGAACTTCTCGGAGTAAGTCATAAAAAGTCAAAACAAATTCTTCATCGACTTATGGCAAAAGATTTTGTAATAATCAGAAACGGAAAATATACCCTGAAAGCATAGAAGGTCTTATTATGTGGATATTATTTGCATTCGGCTCAGCATTTTTTGCAGGAATAACAGCAATACTCGCCAAATGCGGAATACGAAAAACCGACTCTGACACAGCAACCGCTATCAGAACAATTGTAGTCCTGTTCTTCTCATGGTTAATGGTTCTCATAACAGGCTCAGCAAAAACAATAGGCAATTTAAGCGGTACAACATGGCTGTTTCTTATTCTGTCAGGAATTGCAACAGGAGCGTCATGGCTATGCTATTTTAAAGCATTACAGCTTGGTGACATCAACAAAGTAGTCCCGATTGATAAATCATCAACCGTACTGACAATACTGCTTGCATTCATTTTTCTCGGCGAACAGATTACCGCAATAAAAGGCATTGCAATCGTCTTAATTGCACTCGGCACATTTCTGATGATTGAGAAGAAGAAAACCGATACTGAAAAGTCAAAAAGCAAAAGTTGGCTTATTTATGCAGTCCTTTCAGCCGTGTTCGCAAGTCTTACATCAATCCTCGGCAAAATCGGCATAGAGGGAGTAGATTCAAATCTCGGAACAGCAATCCGCACAAGTGTTGTACTTGTAATGGCATGGTTGCTTGTCTTTGCAAAAGGAAAACAGCATACTGTAAAAGAAGTACCCAAGAGCGAACTTGCCTACATCTGCCTATCGGTAGTTGCAACGGGCGGTTCATGGCTTTGTTACTACAAAGCTTTGCAAGACGGTCCTGCAAGTGCAGTAGTGCCGATTGATAAGTTGAGCATCGTTGTTTCAATAATCTTTTCATACATAGTTTTCAAAGAAAAACTGTCCGTAAAATCAAGCATTGGTCTTGTTATGATAATAGCAGGCACTTTGGTTATGCTGTTGTAAATTAAATTCATTGCCACAAAATTGTGTGATTTGCTTGACAATCGTACAAAAAACAAGTACAATAAACAAGGTTAATCACCGATTATATATGGAGACGTATCGAAGTGGTCATAACGGACATGACTCGAAATCATGATGCCCCCTGAGGGTCGAGGGTTCGAATCCCTCCGTCTCCGCCAAACTGAAATCCTGTTGACTTTGGTCAATGGGATTTTTATTTTTAAATTGCTAAACACAGTCGTTACATTGAAAACACGCCAAAAATATGTTAAAATAGCTATATGATAAATAGAATTTACGGGGATGTTCAGAGTGAAAAAGGGGATATTTTTCAGAATAGTATTTTACATTTGTGGGTTATTGATTCTCGCTTTAGGTATTATTCTGAACACAAAATCAGGACTCGGAGTTTCACCGATTATTTCGGTTTCATACAGCACATCACAAATAACGGGACTGAATTTTGGCAATATGACATTTCTGCTTTACGGAATATTTGTGGTTATAGAGCTTATTTTACATACCGTCAGCCATATAAAAAATAAAAATCATTCTCCCGAAAATAACCCTCCTAAAAAGAAACTTTCCGTTACACTTTTGACCGATGTTTTACAATTCCCGTTAAGCCTTGTTTTCACAAGATTTATGAACCTTTTTTCAAGTTTAATTCCGACTCCTACTGAAATTCTGACACAGTTTGCAGTTCTCCTACTCGGAATTATATTCACAGGAATAGGTGCGGCGATGTCGCTTAATATGCGAATTATTCCAAATCCGGGTGACGGCATTGTACAAGCCATTTCCGATTGCATAGGAAAGTCCGTAGGTTTTACAAAAAACTGCTTTGACCTCACAAACATATGCATTACAATTGTTATCTGTCTTATTTTCGCCCACAAACTGATAGGCATAGGAATCGGTACAGTAATCTCAGTTCTTGGTGTAGGCAGAGTAATCGCTCTTTTTAATCATCTTTTCATGGATAAAATGCTTAAAATATCAGGTCTGAAAAATAAGATATAATTTTCCTTTAAAGTCTTTGCTTTGCAAGGTCTTTTTTCTTTGTAACAACAAATTACTTTATGCATAGAATATCATTGAATAAAATAACGGTTGGTGAAAAAGGTGGCATTGAGTACAAGAGAATTGCTTGCAAGACTTTTAAAATGTGAGGCGGGAGGGGAAGGTGAAGACGGAATGCGTGCCGTTGCATCGGTAATTGTAAACCGAACCCGTGTTCCTGACGGTGAATTTGCAAGAGTCAGCAACGGAGGAGATTTCCGAGCAATAATGGAACAACCGAATCAATTTACCTGTCTTAAAACAACTGTCGGAGGGCGATATAATCCTCAAAATGTTTACAATATCCGCCCCGAAGAAATCCACTACAACATTGCCGATTGGGCATTGGCAGGCAATACCGATTCATCAGTCGGAAATTCTATTTTCTATTTTAATCCGTTTTCAGATACCTGCCCAACATTCTTCCCGTCAAACAACGGAGTAATTTACAACAGGGTAGGGGATCATTGCTTTTATTCACCTACCGAGGCTTATTCCAAAACATAAAGGAGCAATACCTAATGGACAATTCTTCAAATATGACCGTAACAACAACCCCGATACCAAATCAGATTAATCCCGAACATCTCTACGGACTTGACAGAAACAAAGCTTGTCTTAACAATTCCTGTCCCGCAAACACAGCGGATATCGGGTATTATATTCCTGCTATGGACGAAATTATGCGACATAACCCCGGTGCTCCGTCGGTTGCTCATCCTGTTATGGCAGAAGAAGTTCAAAAATCCAACGATAATCCCTCATTAGAACAGGCCGAAATTGCATACGAAGAGGGAGGAAGTACATCAGAAGAAGAACCCGAAAATATCAACCGGTACAGTGGAAATCTTCAGAATATACCTTTCATTGAAAGACTTAAAAAAATTGACACATCAGTTCCCGTTTTGCCTGCAACCCCCGCTACAACAGCAAATCCCGGTGCAACTATTGCAACTCCCATACGGCAAAGCCTTGGAATGTCAATGAGCGATTATCAATATCCGTTCCCTGTTACAGCCGAAAATTTAAGATATCACAACGGTTTTATGCGTACGCAAATCGGCAGAAGAATCACAGTTGATTTTCTTGTGGGAGCAAACACAATCGTTCAAAAAACAGGCTACCTTCTTGGCGTTGCACAGGACTATATTCTCATAAATGAAATTGATACAAACGACATTACAACCTGCGATTACTACAATATCAAGTTCATAAAATACTATTATT
>CACXYD010000138.1 GCA_902771755.1 uncultured Ruminococcus sp.
CTGTACTGCCTGTTGCCGAAAAATACACTACAAGAACTTTTCCGTTTTCGGCAGAATCGGAGTTTGCCTGCTCTTTTGTTTCATCGGTTGCTGACTGTGAGGTTGTCTTTGGCTGTGAAGATGACTCGCCTTGTGTTGAGTTACACGCAACCAGCGTGAACACCATAAATACTGCAAGCAGTAATGCGCCTAACTTTTTCATACGATAACCTTCTTTCTGATTATTTAATTTTTCTCGGGTTTGAGCGGTCCGTAGTAGTAGCTTGCGGTTGCACCGCCGTCACACATAAAGTCTGTGCCTGTGATGAATGCGCCCTTGTCGCTCATAAGAAGTTCTGCAACATTTGCAACTTCATCGGCAGTACCCGGACGGCCGGCAGGACATTTTGCAAACATATTTTTATAGAAGTCGCCACGGATTCCGTTGAACTCGTCAATTGCAAGAGGAGTTACGATTATTCCCGGTGAGATAGAGTTGATTCTTGCTCCCCTCTCGCCCCAACGAACGGATTCAAACATTACACGCTTTTCGTTGCAACGCTTTGCAAGCTGATATGCATGAAGTGTGTCTTTGATATTTTCGGGATTGAGAATATCAAGCGACAAAAGTTCTTCTGTGGGAGTGCAGGCAAGCTGTTCATCCTGTTCGGGTGTGAGTTGTGGCATACGCTTTCCCGACTGACTTGAGATTGTGACACCGACACCTCTGTTGGAAATTACCTTTCCGACTTCTTCAAGCAATACGGCAGTTCCGTAGAGGTCAACTTTGAGAATCTGCTCAATTGATGCCTGACTCGGTGAAACTCCTGCTGAATTGACAAGCATTTTTATATTGCCGTATTTCTGTCCTTCGGCAATAAAGTTTTTGATATCGTCACGGCTTGACAAATCAACCTTCATTGTTGTTGTGTCAAAACCTGCGTTGTTCATAATTTCGGATATCTTTTCGGCATTTTCGGTATTGTAGTCACCGATTACGATTTTCATTCCGTAGCCCATTCTGCGGGCGATTGCCATACCGATCTGACCTGCACCAATCCAGAGCATTACATCTTTTTTACTCATATTAAACCCAACCTTTCACAAGATTTTCCGCCTTGTCGGCATCACTTCCGAACACGGGAAGTCCGTTTGTTACGGCTGCACCTTTGGCGGTATTCTTAATGTCATTGACTGTGTTTGAAAGTCCGCTGCCCTCATGAGTGCAGAACGGATGAATTGTCTTGCCTGTGAAATCAAATGATTCGAGAAATGTATAAACAGCCATAGGCATTGTTCCGCAGTAGTTCGGATAGCCGAGATAAATTTCATCGTAATTGTCGAGATTCGGCAATGAAACAAGTTCAGGTCTTGCCTTTGCTTTGAGGTCTTTAACCGACTGTGCAACACATTCCTTGTAGTTTGCGGAGTACGGAACTTTTTGTTCAATTTTAAACATATCGGCACCTGTGAGGTCTGCAATCATTTTTGCAACCTTTTCGGTGTTGCCGACTTTTACATAGCGGTACTGAACGCCAAAATAATTTTCGTCTGCTCTTGAATAAAATGCGATTAGCTTTGCCATTGTAAATCTCCTTTGCTAAAGAATAACACGGATTTCCGTCTGCTTTTCACTTTACAGGAATATATTACACCCTAAAGTTGACTTTAAGTCAAGAGTTATTTTTGATTTTTGCATATAATTTTTAGTTAACTGCATAGGTGGATTGCCGTACAACATTCTTAGCATAAATATTCTGCTATTACTAGCGGGTGTCCAATGAACGCCTCTACTGATTTGCACAAACAATGTCTATTCTACGCTCGGGCATAGTAAGTTTTTGATGTTGCAAACTATCTACACGAACTGAGAGCGGTGGCACACCGCAAAAAAATACTGTACAACCGAGAAAGGCTGTACAGTATCAGAATTATTCTTATAAAGAAATTATTTCTTTTCCGTAAGAAGTTTATTGAGTTCGTCCATGAAGGTATTGATGTCCTTGAACTGGCGATAAACTGAGGCAAAACGAACATATGAAACCTCGTCAATGTTCTTGAGCTGATCCATTGCAAGCTCACCGATTTGCTTTGAAGTGATTTCACGGTCAAGGCTTGACTGAAGCTGAGCCTCGATATCATTGACCATATTTTCAATCTGTTCAATTGAAACGGGACGCTTTTCGCAGGCACGAAGGATTCCGCCTGTAAGCTTGTTGCGGTCAAAAACTTCACGGGATTTGTCACGCTTAACAACAATTATCGGAACGGTTTCAATCACCTCATGGGTGGTAAAGCGTTTGCCGCATCGCAGGCACTCTCTTCTTCTGCGGATTCTTTCGCCGTCATCGGCAGAACGGGAGTCGATAACCTTGCTTTCTTCATAACTGCAATATGGACACTTCATATGAAAACCTCCGAATAATTATTCTCTAAAACAATTATAACATACTGTTTTCAAATTTCAAGTACAGAAAATTTACAATTTAATTACACTTTTATTGCATCAGAGATTGCGGTAATGCTTAACATTTCTCTTTTTCTTTTTACGCTTACCGTTGATTTTTGAAATGATAAGGTAAATGATGAGAACGAGAATAATAAGAGCGATAATCACTATAAACCAGTATGACTGGAATACTGTGCCGATGATGTTAAACACATAGAGGATTCCGCTGCGTTCAATCTTTTCGCCCGCAACAACATTAACCTCGGCAAGTTTCTGCTTTTCGCTGTTTGCATCTGCTTTGTAATAGATAGTTGCCTTGCCGACTACCGAGCCTTTGTCAAGCGGTGCGTCAACGCTTTCGGGAATATCCTGTTCGATGATTATGTTATCATCTGTGCAATCTTTCGGGACAATTGCGCTGAGGTCGGTTTCGGGATAAAGGAGTGTGCTGTCTTTGCCCCATGCAAGATTAACCTTTACTTCGCAGAGTGGCTTTGATGAAGTGGCAACCGTGTTCATTTCAAGACTTGTCAGTGCCCAACGGAAAAGGTTTGCCGCATCGGTCATTGTTGCGTAGTCCTCGGTCACACCTTCTTCATACGGTGCATGAAGGAGAATTGCCATATATGAATAGCCGTCTGCAGACGCTGTTGTTACAAGACATCTGCCTGCCTCATTTGTTGTACCTGTTTTTATTCCCTTTGCATACATATAATAATACTCACCGCCACGGTTGGCATCAATGAGGTAGTTGGTTGTTACAAGGGCTGTATCGTCACCGTCACAAGTGTAGGTACAGGTGTTGGTGATTTCTTCAAAGCGAGGAAGTGTGAGCGCATAGGTTGTGATTTTGTACATATCACGGGCGGTTGTGTAGTGGTCGGGATCGTGAAGTCCGTCAGGATTTGCAAAATGAGTGTTTTCACAACCGAGTTCCTTTGCCTTTTCATTCATCAGCTTTACAAAGTTATCGACATTGCCTTCACCGATATAATCGGCAAGAACCATTGCAGCATCGTTTCCCGAAGGAACCATCATACTGTAAAGCAAGTCGATTGCAGTCATACTCTTGCCGACATGATTTTCAACATTTGCAAGGGAACTGCCTGTGTTTTTGAGAACATCGAGAACAGACTGCTTAATCGGAATTTTAGTGTTGTCAAGGTCGGCAATGTTTTCAACCGCAATTATGTAGGTCATAATCTTTGTTGTTGATGCGGGGTAACGCTTTGAGTCGGCATCTTTTTCATACACAGTCTGACCCGAATCCATATTTACAAGAAGGATTGAGTCGGACTCGGTTTTGACATCATTAGGATAGGACACCGCACCTACCGTTGTGAAGGCGGAGCAGATAATGATGCAAAGTACGCAGAGAAGTGAAAGTGTTTTGGTTGCTGTTTTTCTCATTTACTTAATTCTCCCATTTATAGTTTATCAGTTTAAAGCATTTTGTCCGCCACGCTCGAACAGGCGGTCAATCTCTGCTTTTAATAGTCGTATTTCATCGTTGCGGATATCACCGTAACGGTTCATTATGTAGTCTGCAATTTTTTGAGAAAGTTCAAGGCTTTTTGTATCGGCAAAATCGGCAATCGACATCTGCGGAAGTCCGTGTTGTCTGTGACCGAAAAAGTCACCGGGGCCTCTCATTTTCAAATCTTCATCGGCAATGACAAAACCGTTGTTCGTTGAACACATGACCTCAAGTCGTTCTCTTGTTGTTTTACTGCCTTTGTCGCTGATGAGAATGCAATAGGACTGCGAACTGCCTCTGCCTACTCTTCCTCTCAGCTGATGAAGCTGTGAAAGTCCGAATCTTTCGGCATTTTCAATTACAATAACCGTAGCATTCGGAACATCGACACCGACTTCAATTACCGTTGTGGCAACGAGAACGGAATATTCATTCTCGGCAAACTTACGCATAACCTCGTCTTTTTCATCTGACTTCATCTGGCCGTGAACAATGCCTACCGCTATGTCGGGGAATTCACGCAACATC
>CACXYD010000139.1:0-2561 GCA_902771755.1 uncultured Ruminococcus sp.
ATGTCTTGAATAAGCAAGAGCCTTATCAAGAGCCCAGAAACATCTTGTAAAACGCTTTGTGTTCTGTGTTACAGGCTCAGAGAAGTCTGAACCCTGCGGAGAAACCGCACCGATAAGTGTTACAGAACCTTCGCCGCCGCTGAGAACCTCGGCACGACCACCACGCTCATAGAACTCGGCAAGTCTTGAAGGAAGGTACGCAGGGAAACCTTCTTCGGCAGGCATTTCCTCAAGTCGGCCTGAAATCTCACGGAGAGCCTCAGCCCAACGGGATGTTGAGTCAGCCATCATGGCAACATGGTAACCCATATCTCTGTAATATTCGCCAAGAGTAATACCTGTGTAAATTGAAGCCTCACGAGCCGCAACAGGCATATTTGATGTGTTGGCGATAAGTACGGTTCTGTCGGTCATAGGACGCTGTGACTTTGGGTCAATAAGCTCTGAGAATTCCTCAAGAACCTGGCTCATCTCGTTACCACGCTCACCGCAACCGACATAGATGATGATATCGGCGTCGCACCATTTTGCAAGCTGGTGCTGAGTCATTGTTTTACCTGTACCGAAACCGCCCGGAATAGCTGCTGTACCGCCCTTTGCGATAGGGAAGAGAGTATCAATAACTCTCTGACCCGTGATAAGCGGAACAGATGATGTAAGTCTTTCCTTAACAGGACGGGAAGTTCTGATTGGCCACTGCTGACAAAGGGTAAGGTTGTGCTCAACGCCTTCGTCATCCTTGATTACAACAACTGTATCAAAGAGCTTGTAGTCGCCGTTGGGATTAACCTTTACAACTTCACCCGAAAGCTCAGGCGGAACCATAAGTCTGTGTTCAATGATAGGAGTTTCGGGGAGAGTAGCGTAAATCTGACCGCCCTCAAGCTTGTCACCGACTTTAACCTTCATTGTAACATTCCACAGCTTCTTGTCATCAAGAGCAGAAACTGAAGAACCACGGTTAATAAACGCACCTGCTTCTTCTTCAATAGCCTTCAGCGGTCTTTCGATACCGTCAAAGATGTTATCAATAATACCGGGGCCGAGAAGAACATTCATAGGAGCACCGGTACCCTCAACGGGATCGCCCGGTTTAAGTCCTGTTGTTTCCTCATAAACCTGAATAGTTGTGATGTCGTCTGTAATACCGATGATTTCACCGACAAGCTTTTGATTGCCTACATGAACCATTTCCATCATCTCAAAGCTGTCGGTATTTTTTACGGTAACAACAGGTCCGTTTATTCCATATATAACATTGTTGTTTTCCATATTATTACCATCTCTTTCAAAAGAAATTAACAGTCAGCAAGATTAAAGCACACTCAGTCCGGAATTTTCAATAAACCATTCTTTCTGTGCATAGAGCTTGCTGTCAAGAGTTTCATCGGCAACAATATTCATTGCCTTGCAAAAGCCTTTGATTCCGCCGATTTTAATTGATTTGTCGGCAACAACCTCGGTGCTTCCTGCAAAAACTGCCTTGATTTTGTCTGAGTTCTTCATATCTCTTTCGTTGACATAAACAACACAGTCGTTGTCTGCAAAAAGCTTAGCAACTTCCTTTGCACTTTTTACAAGGCTGTTTGAGTAATCTGATGTTTTTGTGTATTCAACAAGCTTTTCTTCAGCCTTTTTAAATACGCTTTCAGTCATTTCAGCTCTCTCGAGAAACAGTTTTTTCTGACCTTCCTGAATTTTCTTTGCAAGAATACCAGTCTGTCTGTTTCTTGATTCTTCAAGTTTGTCCTTGATATATTTTTCGCTGTCATGTCTGCCTTTTTCGGTTGCCTCTTTCAGCTTTTCTTCTTTAAGCTGAGCAACCTCTGTCTGCATGGCACTTCTTTGTTCATCAGCATATTTTTTAATGGCTTTCAGAAAGTTATCTGTTTTGTTTTTGGAGTTTTCCATTAAAAATAACCTCCCTGAATAAATTCAGATATGTGATAATTACAGCTTTACGCCGATTGCTTCCTGAACATATTTTGTAATACTGTCCTTGGTTCTTCCGTTACCGTGACGGTCGGGAATTTCAACAATAAGCGGCTGTTTGCGGTTAAGCTTGAGGTCATAAATAAGGTCGGGACAGAGCGAAACGAGTGTTTCCGTAATAAGAATAACTGCAATGTCATCCCTGTTCATAGCCTTTTCAAGCTCACTGCGTACCTCATCTTCCTGATGAACAACTACGCCTTCAATACCTGCAAATCTCATACCCATTTTGGTATCGACATTATCACTTATAAGAAAAAATTTCATAATAATCAATCCTTAACGAAACTTAAATCGCTTAAATTATCTTGCAAAGATAAGAAGAATTGAAACGAGCATACCGTAAATAGCGATACCTTCACCAAGTACAACGAAGATGATTGCTTTACCGAATGCCTTAGGATCTTCACTTGTAGCACCGATAGCAGCAGGAGCAGCGTTACCAACGGCAATACCACCGCCGATACATGAAAGACCTGTTGCAAGAGCAGCACCGATATATGCAAGACCGTCAGCCATACCTGATGTAGCAGTAGCGGCATCACCTGTAGCAGCGCTTGCTACGATAG
>CACXYD010000139.1:2600-7027 GCA_902771755.1 uncultured Ruminococcus sp.
GTAAGAACTGTTTTCTTTCTGTTCTTGCCGTGTTCAAAAGCCTTTACTGCAAGGATTGCAGATGCACAAAGGAATACTACCGGAACAGCTAACATAATTAAATTGAATAACATAATAATACCTCCAAAAAATTATCAATCAATATTTAATTTAACAGGTTCGTAAGGTCTGCCTTCACCCGAATAGAAACGGCTGAACATCTCGTAATATTCAAGTCTTAATACCTGAATTGCAACAAGAAGTGCCTCAAGAACCATTACAAAAACATTACCGAAAACAACTACGGGCCAGTATGCAACTGCGGGAGCTGTCTGGGCAAGTACGAAAACAACCGTCATCATACCTGCGTGTACAAGAACGAATGCACCGACTCTCAAAAAGCTTACCGTGTTTGTAACATATTCAAGCAAAAATTCGATCGACTCGATAGCATGCTCAAGAATATATCCGCCCCAGCTTTCGGGCTGCCAGTCTTTTTCACCGGTAATAAGAAGTCCGAGAGGCTCACCAAAGAAGATGAGCAGATAGGGGAGAACGATAAGACAAAGAATGTATGCAAGAGAAAATACCTGAAGACCAAATACGAGCTGTCCTGCAACACCGAAAATAATAGAACAGTAGAACACAAGACCTGCACAACCGCTTGATCCGAACAAGGCTCTTCCCACATCTCCCTGCTTGAAGGAACTGTAAATATTAAGTCCCATAGCAACCACAACAAGTGAAATACCTATTGCGACCGCCGCAAGAAGAATCATTACAATTGAGCCTGATGACATTACTTCAATCGGTTTATGATCAAGTCCGAAGAGTGCTTTGTAAAGCGGATCGAGTACATGTTCAAATCCGAACACACTTCCGAACACACAGCCGAATATCGCAGAAGAAATTCCGCACGGCACAAGAATCTTACCGATTTTCATTTTCCTGAGTTTCCACATAAGTGCACCGACAATTGATACACAAATGCCCTGACCGAGGTCAGCAAACATTATGCCGAATATAATGACATAAGTGATGGCAATAAAGAGTGACGGATCAATTTCGTTATATTTCGGAACACCGTACATCTCCGTGTAAAATTCAAACGGTTTTGCAAGGAAACAGTTTTTGAGTTTGACAGGCGGTGATTTTGCAATCTCCGTCTTGCCGTCTGAAAAATCTACATTGACGCTGGCAATTTTTTTGAGTCTGCGTCTGAGAGGCTTAGCATCCTCCGTAGGAACCCAACCTACAATGATAAAGCTTTTGCTGTACTGCAATGCTTTTGTGCGGATTTTAGCATAAAGATTAAGCTCTTCAAGTTTAGAAAGATATTTACAGATTCTAACCTCATACTTGTCAACATAATCGTCAACTCGTTTCTGAGCTTCTTTAAGCTTTTCCTCAAGGTGGGGAATAAGGCTCTCAAGTTTTTTCAGATGAATTCTCGGTGTGTCATTAACTCCGAGAACATCACATTTTTCAAAGTACAATCCTGAAAAGATTCTGTCAATTTCCTCGGTTTTGTCAATCGGAGCAAAATAAACGCCCCAATAATGTGATTTATCCTCGGAACAGACAATAAAATCTACATAAGGATTATCTTTGTAGGCTGAAAGCTTTTCAAAGCTTTCCTTAGGCAGTCTGCCAAAGCGTGAATTGATATACTTTAGGGTTAAAACTTTTTCAACTTCAACCCCAAGTCCGACAAAGTGTGTTGTTTCAACAAGATTTTCCTTTGCCTGCATCAGTTGTTCTTCAACAAACAGCCTGTCATCTGCAAGAACTTCAAGGTCGCTGTTTATCTGTTTTGTAAACAGCTCAATTTCTTTAAAGGTCGGATTAAAGTCACTTACATCAACAAGATTAAACTTGCGTTTTGTAAGGCTTAATGTTGCTTTAAGAGTGTTAAGAGGTTCAGCATAGATGTTTTTTGATTGCAGATGTGTAAAATCCTTTGTGTTGCTGTAGAAAGATGAAACATCGTCAGGATGGAACACACCTGATTCACCAAGTACCGATATTACATTATCAATATCGCTTGTAAGTCCGATAATGCTTACGGCCTGCATGGTTGAAACAGCCAAATTATAATCACCTCTTCTTGACAGTCAAATAATCATTTAATGAGCAATGACTGCGTAATTTTATTGTCAAGTTCATATCTTGTTCCCTCAATCAGAGTGACAATGTTCATCAGCTCTGTTTCGGCAACAAAAATATATGAAATCATTACAACCGAAGGGTTGTTGGAAAAGTGCATATTTTTTCTTGCAAGCTTGTATTTTACTCTCGGTGAAATATCGCTTGCATAAACATATCCGATTTTATCAATCAATCTTCCGTTGTGCGTATTCTGCATAATCGAGAATATCTCGCCCGAAGATTCTGCCTTACACATCATGTCAACGGTTTTTTCGCTGAGATTTGTGTAATCAAGCAAAAGGTTCGCTTTGATGTCATCGGGAGAGAGGTTATAATACTTTTTCAATCTCAGAATTCTCGAGAAAATATTATAATCGTTAATCGTAAAGAAAAAGTTGATAAGCTCGTACCTTTCCTGTCCTTTGGTTGTTGCTTTAATCAGTTTTGTCAGTTTTCCGAACACCAAGTCATACAGTTTGTTCTCAATGTCCGATATTGGAAGTCGATTTTTCTCATCAGGAGAAAATTGCTTGAGAATATCGTAGAATTGGGAGGACTGTGTGGCGTTCAGAAACTCTTCATAGTTTTTTGCGTTGGCAAGTTTGTTGACATCAATATCAGTATGCTTTGAAATATACCCCGGAAATTGATAGATAAACTTGTCAGTTGAGTTTGAACTGAGCAGGATAAGGAACCTTACAATCTGCTCAACCTCTAATGTCGAGATAATGTACGATGACAAACCCGAGCTTACACTCGAATCGTATCTGCACAAAGAGTCAAATTCATAGAAAAGATTTTGCCTTAAAAGAGCCTCAAGTCGTCCTCTGTGAATTTCACGCTCACTGACATCCGTCAGAGCCTTGGAGTAATGCGTATTGTTTTTTAGATACGACATAATCTCTCCGACACTCTGGCAAGCAAGCAAACTCTGATAATCCTTTTCGGTAAGTCTGTTGCCGAACTTTGACCTTGCTTTTGTCAGAACTGCAAACGAAGTTTTTGACATTATCCGCATACACCTCCTTGTAAACAGTAAATAGAAAGTTACTGTGCAACAGTTCTTTTGACGATTTCGTCAACCCACTTGTCACAGTTGAGTTTAAAATCAGAGTCAAGCTTGATATGCACTGAATTGTGCTTGCCCTGAATTTCTTCCCATTGCTGTTCAGCTTTCTTTGCTTCCTGAATGTCGTTGCGTTTCACAACTTCTTCAGCTTTTGCCATGAAGTCGTCATAAATCTTCTTTGTTTCGGCTTCAATAGTTTTGGAAAGTTCCTCTTTTTCTTCAAGAGTATCCTTTTCCATGGCTTTGGCTTCGTTGTCGGCATCAACGATTTTTTTAATCATATTCTCCACAAAACCACCCCCGTGAAAAATTAGTTTTTAAGCGCCTGAAGCGGAGCCGGAATTCTTCCGCCACGCTTAATAAATACCTCCGGTGAACCTTTCCTTACAGGCATAACGGGACCTCTGCCGAGCAGTCCGCCAAAATTAAGTTCTTCGCCTGCACTTTTTCCGATAGCCGGAATAAGTCTTACCGCAGTTGTCTTGGTATTTACCATACCAATTGCAGCCTCGTCGGCAATAATTGCCGAGATAACCTCGGGAGTAATGTCGCCCGGTACTACAATCATGTCAAGACCAACCGAACATACAGCTGTCATTGACTCAAGCTTTGTAATATCAAGGTAACCTTCATTAGCGGCATGAATCATACCTGCATCCTCAGAAACTGGGATGAAAGCACCGCTCAGACCGCCGACATGGGAAGAAGCCATAACGCCGCCCTTTTTAACAGCGTCATTAAGAAGTGCAAGAGCAGCGGTTGTACCGTGGCATCCGCACACTTCAAGTCCCATCTCCTCAAGAATATATGCAACACTGTCGCCGACAGCAGGTGTCGGGGCAAGTGAAAGGTCAACAATACCAAAGGGAACACAAAGTCGCTTGCTTGCTTCTCGTGCAACAAGCTGTCCCATACGGGTGATTTTGAATGCAGTTTTCTTAACCATATCTGCAATCTCTGTGATGTCTTTTCCTGCACCGTCTTTTGCGAGAGCGGCTCTTACAACGCCGGGACCCGATACACCGACATTGATAACAGTATCGGCTTCACCGACACCGTGGAAAGCACCTGCCATAAATGGGTTGTCTTCGGGAGCGTTACAGAATACAACGAGCTTTGCGGCACCAATGCAGTTTCTGTCAGCAGTAACTTCTGCTGTTTGCTTAACAATTTTACCCATCATCTTAACTGCATCCATATTGATACCGGCCTTTGTAGAACCAATATTTAC
>CACXYD010000140.1:0-3887 GCA_902771755.1 uncultured Ruminococcus sp.
AAATATTGCCGGATATATCGAGTTTAAAGTGAACGCAAAAGCTGACCAGAGAATCTTTATGAGATTTGGAGAAAAGCTCGATGAGAACGGAGAGTTTACCCAGGCTAATATACAGTGTGTAAAGAAGGACTTTGTGACTCCGCTTCAGCAGATAGAGTATTTCTGTAAAGATGGAGACAACTATTACAAGACCAGATTTGCCATTTTCGGATTCCAGTATGTCCTTGTTGAAATCTCCGCCTGCTATCTTTGTGTTAATATCGTTTGTTTTCGTGATACCGAAATCGTCTGTAAGTCGCTGACAGAGATTTATAAAAATTCTCGCAAGCATTTCGGCATCATCGGTTGCTCTGTGGTGATTGAAGTCGCCGAGTCTTAAAAACTTTGCAACCGTATCGAGTTTACAGTTCTTGATATCTGTAAGAATTGCTCTTGAAATTGCAACCGTGTCAATTGAAGTGTAGTTATACTCCCTTCCCATATCTTCACAAGCTTTTGCTATGAATGATGTATCAAATGGGGCATTGTGAGCAACAAGCACATTGTCGCCTGCAAATTCGAGGAATGCACTGACCGCCTCGCTCTGTGACGGAGCATCCTTTACCATATCATCTGTAATGCCTGTAAGCTGAGTGATTTTCTGCGGAATCGGCATTTCCGGATTTGCAAAGGTTGAGAAAGTATCGGTGATGACACCGTTTTCAACCTTGACTGCGCCGATTTCGGTAATCTTATCACGGGCGGCTGAAAGTCCCGTTGTTTCTATATCAAAGCAGATGAATGTGCCATCAAAACCTGTGTCGGCATCGCCTTTTACAGATTCTACAAGGTCATCCATAAAGTATGCCTCAACACCGTAGATGATTTTGATTTTTTCTTCATCTTTATTGATTTTATCTGCGGCTTTCATTGCATCAGGGAAAGCCTGTGCAACACCGTGGTCAGTAATTGCAACGGCTTTGTGTCCCCACTGATATGCACGGTTTACAAGGTCACCAGCCGATGTTACGGCATCCATTTGTGACATATTTGTATGCATATGGAGTTCAACACGCTTTTTCTCGGCATTATCAACTACTTTTACTTTTTGAGCCGTACCGATTGAACGGGCATTTACAACAAGTTCGCCTGCATATTTATCGTACTCAACATCACCCTGAACAACGATTGTATCACCTTTTTTGATATTATCAATTACGGCTGATTCTTTGATTGAATTGAATACTTTTGCCGTTGTTGAACCCGTGTAGTCGGTTATGTCGATAGTGAAAATGTTTTTGTCGCCGCTTTTGGTGACTTTCTTTTCAATATCGAATACATCGCCCCATACTACGATTCTGCCGGAATCACCTGAAATTGATGAAATAGGAATCATCTTACCTCTTATTGAGCGACCGTATAACGGACGGATTGAGGACTGAATAATCTGCGGTGTTGCAAACTTGCCTTCACGGACTTCAATTTCGGTAGTGGTGTTTTCAGCGTGTTTTTCTTTTCTTTTCTCCGCTGTTTCAGCCTCCTCCTGATAGAATTCAGCGGCTTTCTGCAGATTCTCACGATTGATTTTCTCTTGAGCGTTCTGAATTGCGGCTTTATATTCTTCGCTGTTTTCTTCAACCTCAAAAGTACCCGTATAATTCACGGAAATGTGAAGATTAAATTCTTCCGAAATAAGCTTTATAAGTGCTTTATCAAAGCCTTTGCTGTCAAGGAGAGTTTTTCCACCGTTGAGAAGATTTATTGTTAAAGTGTTGTTTTCAAACTTAACCTCAGCATTGTTGAGAGTTCCGTTGATACTCGGAATATCTCGCCTTACAGCTATGTAGAGCTGAGGAAAATAATCAGCAGAAAACAACTCTGTGGGAAAATGCGGTTTGATTACGGTATGATACGCAAGTGTTTTGGTAATCAGCTTTTCTGCGTCAAAAAGCGTATTACGCTCAACGAGCCCGTTGAAATTTACTGCTAAAGTAATCAAACGGGCTTGTTTGTTAATATTAAGTTGTGTCAGTTCTCCCTGTGATGTCTGTTGCGGCAGATTTATGCCGAACTGGGAGCCAAAGACTTCTCCTAATGTTTTCATATATATCCTTCTGTTATATTAAAGCAACATCTTTTTGATTGCTGATAGAGTTATAATTTTTCTACTTCTTCCAAAAGTGCGTCAACGAGTTTATCCTCGGGGACTTTGCGAAGAATTTCGCCTTTTTTGAATACAAGACCGCAACCGTCACCGCCTGCGATGCCGATATCAGCCTCTCTTGCCTCTCCCGGACCGTTTACAACGCATCCCATTACTGCTACTTTGATATTCTTTTTGCAGTTTCTGAGCTTATCTTCAACCTCGTTTGCAATCTTCACAAGGTCAATTCTTGTTCTTCCGCAAGTCGGACATGAAACAAACTGAACACCGTCTTTTTCAATGTCAAGAGCCTTGAGAATATCGTGAGCGGCATAAACTTCCTTTACAGGATCTGCTGTGAGAGAAACTCTGATTGTATCTCCGATACCGTGGAGGAGTAATGCACCGATTCCTGCAGAAGATTTGATAATACCCATTCTTTCTGTTCCTGCCTCTGTAACACCGAGGTGGAGCGGATAGTCGCATCTTTCTGCGGCAAGTTCATAGGCTTTAATCATTGTAGAAACGGTTGAACTTTTCATTGAAAGAACAATATCGTTAAAGTCAAATTTTTCAAGAAGTGATGCATGGTACAAGGCACTGTCGCAAAGTGCCTCGGGTGTGGGATGACCATATTTAGCAAGAATTTCTTTTTCAAGCGAACCCGAATTAACACCGATTCTTATCGGAATACCACGCTGTCTGCAAGCGTCTGCTACTGCCTTTACCCTATCATCTGAACCGATGTTACCGGGATTGATACGGATTTTATCAATGCCTGCCGCACATGCCTCAAGTGCAAGCTTGTAGTCAAAATGAATATCGGCTACAATCGGAACGCTTACTGCCTCTTTAAGAGCCGGAATAAGCTTTACTGCATCTTTATTAGGAATAGCGGCACGAATTATTTCGCAACCTGCCGCCTCAAGTTCCTTTGCCTGTCTTACAGAACCCTCAATATCGGTTGAGGGAATGTTAAGCATTGACTGAACGCTTACTTTAGCACCGCCGCCGATTTTTACATTGCCGGCAGTTACCTGAATTTTACTTCCCATAAAATTTCCTCCGTTTATCTACATTCCGGGGAATGTTCCCGTTACAAGTTGGAATACATCTTTCACCGAAATAATAAGCATAAATGCAAGCAACAGAACAAGACCGACTGTGTTTACCACCTGTTCTGCTTTTCTCGGAATCGGCTTTTTGAATATCCATTCAATCAGCAGAAATAAGAATCTTCCGCCGTCAAGTGCCGGAAACGGGAGCATATTTACTATTCCGAGGTTTACTGTAATGAGTATCATTACAAAAAGAATGTTATTGACTGCATCACCGAAGCCTGTTTGCAGTCCCATTGATGCAACCTGAGTTACAGCCGTTGCAATTCCAACAGGGCCTGACATATCGTTGAATGTAAACTTACCCTGAACAAGCCACACAAGAGATGTCCATACGGTTTTTGCCATTGAACAGGTCTGTGTGAAGGTTTCTTCGAGAACTGTACCGACATTTTTCTCAATCGGTTCAACTGCAAAGTCAAATGCAACAGTAGGTTTGTTTTTCTTTTCGGCATCTTCATCTGCGTAATAGGTGAAGAATTGCACATTTTCAAGCGTTATTTCTTTGCCGTCACGGACAACCTTTACATCACCCATAAATCTCGGTCTTGATGTAGTTGTGTCTATTTCGGGTGTTTTATACTTTGACATATCATATGATTTGTCAAGCGCGTAAATTGATTTACAAGTTTCGTCAAGAAGTTTTT
>CACXYD010000140.1:3916-8285 GCA_902771755.1 uncultured Ruminococcus sp.
AGCCTCGTCTTTACTTGTAGCCTTATTTATCTTTGAACAACCCTCTGAAAGAGCGTTGTAGTATTTTTGAAGTTCATCTTTTGAAAGAGAGTCATCTTTTGCGTACTTATTATACACACCGCAAGCGGCAGAAGTTGCCCTTTCTTTATACACTTCGAGAGTATTGCCCTCTACTGTTTCATATGGGAGAGTTGAGATTGCAAACTGCAAATCTCTTGAATTCCAAATTGAATAACCGTTCACTTCTGTAATTTTATCGCCGACTTCAAGACCTGAATTTGCGGTAAATGCATTGGGCTGGAACTGAGATATAGTTGTCGAACTGTAGCTGTCTGCCTGAACGGTAAAGGCAAACATCATAACAAAACCGAGAAGAATATTCATAACCGCACCTGCGATTATGATAATCATTCTTTTCCATACTTTTGCGTTATTGAACGCACGCTTTTCATCGCTGTCCTCATCTTCACCTTCCATGGCACAGAAACCGCCTATAGGAAAAAGACGAAGTGAGTACCTTGTTTCGCCTTTGACGAAACTGATTATTTTCGGTCCCATACCGAGTGCAAATTCATTTACCTTTACACCCGAAAGTTTTGCGGTAATAAAATGACCGAATTCGTGAGAAAAAATTATAAGCTCAAAAAGCAATATGCCTATCACTATAAGAGCCGCAACTGTTAAAATTTGCATTAAAATAAATCAACTCCAAAATATTCACTGCCGCCGCAAAGACAGCAGTGAAAAATATTACCGCAAATTATAGCTTAGAGAGTACATACTCCCTTGCAAGTTTGTCAGCCTTCAATACATCATCAACGCATGTAGGCTCAAAATTGTTTATGTTATCAATTGCACCCATAACAAGGTCACCGATTTCAAGAAAAGTGATTTTACCCTCTCTGAAAAGTCGGTTAGCCTCCTCGTTAGCACCGTTGGCAATTGCAGTTGCAACACCTCCGAGTGACAAAGCTTTTTTGCAAGCTCTCAGACACTTGAAAGTTTCATAGTCAGGTTCAAAAAAGGTCATTTTGCCGATTTGAGCAAGACTTAATTCGCCGACAGGTGACTCATATCTTTCGGGATATGTAATTGCGTACTGAATCGGAATTCTCATATCAGGAAGTCCAAGCTGTGCAATTACAGAATTGTCTACATACTCGATGAGAGAATGTATGATGCTTTCACGATGAACAACAACATCAATGTTTTCGGGCTGAACATCAAAAAGCCATCTCGCCTCAATGATTTCAAGACCTTTGTTCATCATTGTAGCAGAGTCGATGGTTATTTTTGCACCCATACTCCAGTTTGGATGATTGAGAGCCTCTTTAACCGTTACATTCTTTAAATCTTCGGTTATTTTTCCAAAAAACGGACCGCCTGATGCAGTAAGAATAAGCTTTTTGAGCATTTTCTTTTCAGGCATTCCCTGTAAGCATTGGAAGATAGCCGAATGTTCGCTGTCAACGGGAAGAAGTTTTACACCGTTTTTCTTGACGGCATCACACACAAGCTTTCCGCCTGTTACAAGTGTTTCCTTATTTGCAAAGGCAATGTCCTTTTTAGCATTTGCCGCTGCAAGTGTTGGCTTTAAGCCTACCATACCTACAACCGAATTTACAACAAGGTCAGCATCTTCAAGCGTTGCCGCCTCAATAAGACCGTCCATACCGCTTAAAACACGGGTGTTTGTGTCTTTTATATTATCCTTGAATTCTTTGGCTTTTTCTTCATTAAAAACTACTGCAAGTTCAGGTTTGTACTTTCTTACCTGTTCTTCAAGAAGTTTTATATTGGTTGACGCTGTGAGTGCTGAAACTTTTAAATTAAGCTTATCTACAACATCAAGCGTTTGAGTTCCGATTGAACCCGTTGATCCGAGAATTGAAAGTGAATTTACCATTTTAGTTTACCCCACTGTGATGAAAGGTATGAATTGATTGATTGCCACAAGAACAGGGGCAGTAAATATTATGCTGTCAAACCTGTCAAGCATTCCACCGTGACCGGGGAAAATTGAACCGTAGTCCTTGATTCCGTAGCTTCTCTTGATGAGTGAAAAACTCAAATCACCGAGAATTGAAACGGGTGCGTCAATTACTCCGAGAAGAATCAATGCCCAGAAGTTGATGTTAGCGTCAGGCATAACCCAAAAATGAAATATAAGACCGATGATTACAGCTGTGAGGTCGCAGAAAAGTATTCCGCCGATTGCGCCTTCAACCGTCTTTTTAGGGCTGATTTTCGGACAAAGTTTGTGTTTGCCGAATGATGCACCGATAAAGAAGCCGCCCGCATCTGCCATCCACGGTAATGCAAATGCACAGATGTAGCAGAAAGTAATTGATGCAGATGATGCGCAGATAATCGGAATAGCACTCATACCGAATGAAATCAGAAATGTTCCGAAAACAGCATAGGCAACATCGGCATAGTTTGTCTTTTCATGTTTAAAAATCATTACGGCAAAGGCTGTCAGTATAAAAGCAAAAATTAAAATATACAGATACTTTGTTGTAATTAAAACCGAAAGCAGAAAAGCAAACAGCATACAAGGTATTGAAAGGTGAAATTTGTAGAGCATCTTTCTTGCATGCAGATACTCACCTGTCATAAATGCCGAGGCCGCTCCTATGATTATGCCTGCAAATGGGAGCCAAAGTTCCGAAACAAACAGAACAATCAGCAGTATTGGTATTCCTATTACGGCTGTCAACAGCCTTGGCTTCAGGGATTTCATTTTATATCAACTCTCATCAGACTCCGCCGTATCTTCTGTTTCTGGAGGAGTATATTTTTAACGCTTCATCAAGGTCTGATTTCTGAAAATCAGGCCAAAGTTTGTTCATTATAACAAATTCCGTGTAGGCTGACTGCCACAAAAGGAAATTTGAAATTCTGTATTCACCGCTCGGTCTGATAATAAGGTCGGGATCAGGCTGACCTGCGGTGTAAAGATAATTTGAAAAGAGGTTTTCTGTTATGTCATCGGAAGAAATTTTGCCGTTTTTGACATCTTCAGAAATATTTTTAACGGCTCTGACAATTTCGTCACGGCTGCCGTAATTCATAGCTATATTAAGAACCATACCGTCACGGTCTTTTGAACTTTCCTCGTTTTCAATCATAAGTTCACGAAGTTCATCATTAAAACCTGACTTGTCACCGATGAATTTTACCACAATACTGTCATCTTTAAAATCTTCAAGCGCCTCATTGAGGTATGATTTGAAAAGCGACATAAGCGCATCAACTTCATCCTGTGGTCTTTTCCAGTTCTCGGTTGAAAAGGCATAAACGGTAAGGTACTTTATTCCGATATCGGAACAGTATCTTGTTATGGTTCTGAAAGTCTTGGCACCCTGACGGTGACCAGCCTTTCTCGGAAGTCCTCTTTTCTTTGCCCAACGGCCGTTGCCGTCCATAATAATTCCGATATGTGAAGGCAGATTGAGGCCTGTAACCTCAATCTGCTCATCTTTTTTCTTTGAGAAAAAAGCCATATTACATCTCCAAAATTTCTTTCTGTTTTACTGCAGAAATGCTCTCAACTTCTTTGACATACTTATCTGTAAGATCCTGAGCTTTCTTTTCGCCCTGCTTGAGATCATCCTCTGTAAGCTCGCCGTCTTTCTTCATAGCCTTAAGCTTGTCGATAAGTTCACGGCGGACATTACGAATCTGAACCTTTGTTTCTTCGGCAATTTTCTGAACATCTTTTACGATTTCTTTTCTTCTGTCCTCTGTGAGCGGTGGGAAGATAAGACGAATAACCTTACCGTCATTCTGTGGGTTGATACCGATATCGGAAGTCTGGATAGCCTTTTCAATCTGTCTTAATACAGATGCATCCCAAGGCTGAATTGTAAGAGTTCTTGCCTCTGTAACGGAAACTGCGGCGAGCTGATTTACGGGTGTGGGTGCGCCGTAGTAGTCAACCTTTACTTTATCGAGAACAGCAGGATTTGCTCTGCCTGCTCTGATTTCTGAAAATTCCTTGCGCATATGCTCAAGGCGTCTGTCCATACTTTCGCCGGCTTTTTTTAACTGTGTCTGCATATTTATGCCTCCTGTGTAATAATTATTGTTAAAAAGTCAGTAAAAAATTCAAATTAATCGTTAGCTGTTACGATTGTACCGATGTTTTCACCGCAAACAGCCTTGTAGATATTTTCGGGATCTTCAATGCTGAATACAAGAATCGGAAGATTATTGTCCTTGCAGAGTGATGCTGCTGTGCTGTCCATAACAGCAAGGTCTTTGTTGAGAACCTCATGGAATGAAATTGTATCGTATTTCTTTGCATTCGGGTTCTTCTTGGGATCGCTGTCATATACGCCGTCAACCATAGTAGCCTTCATTACGA
>CACXYD010000141.1 GCA_902771755.1 uncultured Ruminococcus sp.
CTAAAAAAGGTTGCAAACAGATGTATTACCGCAGTCCCGTTGTTCTTATGGAACATATTGACAATCCGATTAAGGATTATAAATTCAGAAAAATGTACAACACAATATGCGGCATGAATCTTTTCAGCGGAATAAAAAGAATGAGCAATGCATACGAACTCGGTTATATGTGCATTGCTCCTGCGATTGTAGGGTTTGCATCGGAGTGTATTGAAAGATTACGCAATACAGAAAAAATGATTTTCTTCTGTAACGAAAATTCAATATTTGCTCAGACAGTCAAAATATTAAGTAAAAACACCGATAAGCAGATGTTCTTTCCGTGGTCGGCTCTTGCAACAGATAAATACAGAACCGTTGAAGAATGGCGAAATATCATTCACGAAATGCCGATTTTCAGATATGCAAAACTTGGTGTTCTTGACAAACTTATGAGATATCCGCTTTCTGAAATTAACGGAGAAATCAGTAATGATGAACTTGCGAAAATCATGGCAACTGCGTGGATTGATAAGGATAGTGACGGTGCTAAAAATGCGGTACAAACTGCTATCAGCGACAACCGCATTGTTGTAACAGCTGATCCTTTACCCGAAAAATGTGCAAGTGCGGAATTTGCAAAGATGCTTTCGCAAATAGATGAAAACATCGTTTACAACGGAATTACCATGAACAACTACCTTTGTGCCGATGATAACGATGTTTTACCTCTTTCTGAAATCATTCAAGGCAACAAGCCGCTGCTTTGGAGAATTGATAAATCGGAAAAGCATTGGGTTTATTCAAAGAAAATTAACACGGCAGTTCTCAAAGATATATATACCGCCGTGTGTGACTTTGCAAATGACTTTGTGAAATACTCAAAAATTACCGATTGCAAATGTAAAATAAACGGTGAAGATGCACTTTCACTTTATCTGAGCGGAATTGAACGCTTAAAAAATATTACTCAGGGGTGATTATATTGATTCTATACCATGCATCTACAATGTATCATCTTCTGTGCTGTATAGTACATAAACTTGCTTATCATCCTGATGATGACGCAGAACTTCTGATGCTTGAATACATTAAACCCGATAAGAACAGAAAGTCCTTTTTAAAGCAGGTACTTGATTCGGGATTTTTCACAACTGCACGATATGTTCCAGAACAAAAATTCAAGCTAAAAAAAGGTAATGCACTTGATGATACAAGTAGCGAAAAAGAAATCAAAGTTGTAATTGAAAACATCTCAAAGACTTTTGAAAACTGGTTTGATGAAGATATAACAAAATTTGATGAAATCTATGTTGCATCCGACCAACATTCACTTGGAATTTATCTTACAAGCAAAGGTATCCCCTATCATTATTTTGAAGATGCAAGCGGAATGCTTTCGGAACAATCACGATATATTTCAATCACAAAAAGCAATAACATGACTAACCACATAATCAACGAATATCTCGGTTGTATGGGACGAAACAGTTGCGTCAAATCAAAACTTTGTGACCTTCGTCATCAGCAAAAAGGATTTTACGATGAAAAAGCAGAAGATTTTTGCATTTATGATATTCTGAAATTTAAAATTCCAAACAGAGTTCAGGACATTCTTAACTTCTTTGGTGACATTCCGCACAAAATCAGAGGCGATAAAAAGATTTGCCTTTACCTTACTCAAGACCTGAACACACTCAAAATCAAAGACCTTGACCTACAGGAACTGATGATGACAACACTTGTTGAATATATGTGTGGCGATGAATATGTGCTTGTTGTAAAGCCTCATCCAAAGGACAGGTGGCAAAATTACAGAAGAATCTTCTCTGACTGTATTCTTCTTGAGAAATCCGAACCCTCGGAACTTTTGCCGTTTGTTATTGACCGTGAGGTTGATATGGCTTTGACTGCAAGCTCAACTTCAATCAGAGGTGTTGACAAATTTGCAATACATTCTTACTACTTTACAACCGACATCGAAACAAACCGTGAAAGAATTGACGATATGTTTGTTGCCACTCTGTTGCTGAAAGAACTTGGAATTAATAATATAGGCGCAATACGCAATATAAATGAAATTCAGATAACAAACTTTCTGAACCGCTACGGAATTACTTTTGATAACGGCAATGTTCTTATTGACGGCGGTATGCAGAGAAACGATAACCTTGATGTTTACGATTACA
Source organism: uncultured Ruminococcus sp. (assembly GCA_902771755.1). GTDB lineage: Bacteria > Bacillota > Clostridia > Oscillospirales > Acutalibacteraceae > Ruminococcoides. Next base: position 2,169 of record CACXYD010000141.1, read on the forward strand.
AGCTGTCAATTTTGCTTAATCTTGGGAACATCATCAATTTCAACGCTAATATACCGACAGACGGTCTTTATATTATCACAGCCGATTTTCTTCCGAAAGCATCAAGCCTTATGAGAGAAAAACAGCTGATGATATTGGCATATACAAGAGATAAAGAAATTCAAAGCAGGCTTGAATCACTTATTATTCGCAGACAGCTTAAATACACACAGGCTGATATTGCTGTTCGTTGTAAAAGAGCAGACAGCGAGAGTATAGAAAAATTAAAAGCAAAGCTTGCAAGAGATATTGAATGGGAGGAATAAAAATGGAAAAGAAAAAAGTTGTGGCATTTGTGCCTATGAAGTTAAACAATGAAAGATTACCCGGTAAGAATACAAAGGCATTTAAAGGTGGAAAGCCCCTTCTCACCTACATTCTTGACACGCTTACCAAAGTTAAGGGTGTTGACGAAACATATGTTTATTGCAGTAATGAGGAAGTAAAAAAATATCTTCCAAACGGCATTAAGTTTCTCAAAAGAAGTGAAAGTCTTGATACATCAAGCACTTTGATTATTGATGTACTGAAAGCATTTGCAGAAGATGTTGACGCAGATATTTATGTACTCACCCACGCAACAGCGCCTTTTATTAAAGCAAAAACAATTGAAACGGCAATTGATAAGGTGAACAACGAGGAATATGATTCAGCATTTACCGTAAAGCCGATTCAGGAATTTTTGTGGATGGACGGTGCCGCTTGCTACAACACAAATAAGATTCCGAGAACACAGGATATTCAAAATGTATTTGCTGAAACAACCGGACTTTATGTTTACACTAAAAAGCTTATTAAAGACGGTAGAAGAATCGGCAGTAATCCCTACGGTGTGACGGTAGATTTTATAGAGGCAACCGACATTAATAATCCGATTGACTTTGACCTTGCACAGGTAATTTTTGACCACTACATTAAGAATAATATAGAAAGCGATAATAACGGTAACAATGAGTAATATTAAAATTCTTGACTGTACTCTCCGTGACGGAGGGTATGTAAACAACTGGCATTTTGGCAGAAAAGCAATTGAAACAATGCTTTTTAATTTTTCAAAATCAAACACGGATATTGTTGAGTGCGGATTTCTGACGAACAAACCTTATGATCCCGATTATTCGCTCTACAACAGCGTTGAACAGCTCAATGAGCTTGTAAGTTCAGACAGCAGTATGAACACGATGTATGTTGCTATGATTGCAATCGGTGAGCGTGAAATCAATCCTGTATTACTTTCGGACGCAGATTCAACCGTACTTGACGGAATCAGACTTACATTTCATCCGAATGAAATTGACCTTGCGTTTGAATGGGCAGAAATCATAAAAAGTAAAGGCTACAAGCTGTTTATGCAACCTGTAGGAACTACAAATTACACCGATAAGCAGTTTCTTGATTTACTTGAGAGAATCAACAAGCTTGAGCCGTATGCGTTTTATATTGTAGATACTCTCGGTGTGATGTATGAAAAGGACCTTATCCGTCAGGTGTTTCTCGTTGACAACAATTTGAATCCGAATATCAGCCTTGGATATCACTCTCACAATAATTTTCAGCTTGCCTTTTCAAATGCTCAGGCACTTTCACAGTACAATACAAAGCGAAATATAATCATTGACTGCAGTGCAAACGGAATGGGACGAGGTGCAGGCAACCTTTGCAGTGAGCTGTTTATGGATTATCTCAACCGAACATTTTCTAAGAATTACGATGTTCTGCCTGTTCTTGAAATTGTTGACCGCTACCTTATTCCAATTTCACTCAGCAATCCGTGGGGCTACAATTCGGCATATTTTCTTTCAGCCTCAAACAATTGTCACCCGAACTATTCATCGTATCTTATGGCAAAGCACTCGCTTTCAAGCACGCTAACGCCCGCCGGTATCTCAACTGCTCTGAGACTCTTGCAGCCGTAAAACGCGCGATAGTTTATCTTCCTGAGCGTCGAGGGAAGAATCAGCTCCGTAAGCTTATCACAGCCGCTGAAAGCGCAGTCTCCGATGACCTCGATGCCCTCGGGGAGCTCGACCGCAGTCAGTCCCGGACAGCCTGAAAAAAGTCCGCCTGCAGGCTCCTCCTGATTGCCCGAGCCGGGAATAGTTTTAACTCCCTCA
>CACXYD010000142.1 GCA_902771755.1 uncultured Ruminococcus sp.
CGGCAAGCATTTCAACTCTGTCTCGTCCGTTCATTCTGAAATGGTGGTTGCACTTTGTGCAGACATGAAGGTTTTCCTCCATATCTGTTGTAAGGAGCATAGTGTTGCACTTGGGGCATTTTATCCACATTTCTTCGGGAACGAAGGGTACATTTTTGCTTTCGCCCTCATCGGACTCAAGCTCATTCTTCGGTTTTCTGAAAGCAAACAAATCCATATCTTTTACTTCTTCCTGTCGGCGTGTTTCTCTTCAAACTCTGCCATAAAATCTGTTGTATATTCACCGCTCACAAACTGTTCGTCCGAGAGAATCTCGGCAAGAAGGTCACGGTTAATGTCAATTCCGTCAATGGTAAGCTCGGAAAGAGCCATTTTCATTTTTCTGATTGCCTCGGCACGACTTCTTGCCTGAACAATAAGCTTGCCGATCATCGAATCATAGTACGGCGGAACAAAATAGTCCTGATAAATTGCTGTGTCAAATCTTACAAATGCACCGCCGGGGGTGTGAAGTCTTGTAATTCTTCCGCAACTCGGTCTGAATCCCTTTTCAGGATTTTCGGCATTGATTCGGCACTCAATTACATTGCCGTGTGTGAAGATGCTGTCCTGTGTGCGGGAAAGCTTTGCACCTGCGGCAATTCTAATCTGCCATTGAACAATGTCAAGACCTGTTACCATTTCTGTAACGCCGTGTTCAACCTGCAGACGGGTGTTCATTTCCATGAAGTAGAAGTTGTTGTCCATATCAAGCAGGAATTCAACTGTGCCTGCATTGACATAACTAACTGCCTTTGCCGCCTTAACAGCCGCAATCATCATCTCTTTACGGGTTTTCTCGTCAAGAGCAGGGCTTGGACTTTCTTCAATCATCTTCTGGTTCTTTCTCTGAACCGAACATTCACGCTCGCCAAGGCAAATGATGTTGCCGTACTTGTCGCACAAAAGCTGCATTTCAATGTGCTTTACGGGGTGAATGAATTTTTCTATGTAGCAAGCACCGTCACCGAATGCCGACTGTGCCTCGCTTGAAGCTGACAAAAATGCCTCTTCAAACTGCTCCATTGAATCAACACGGCGAATACCCTTTCCGCCGCCGCCCGAACGAGCCTTGATGAGAAGCGGAAAACCGATTTTTTCAGCCTCTTCCTTTGCCTGTTCAACGCTTTCAACAATGTCACAACCGGGGGTTACGGGAACACCTGCGGCACGCATAGTCTTTCTTGCGTTATCCTTGTCGCCCAAAAGCTTAATCATCTCGGATGAAGGGCCGATAAAGTTGATGTTGCACTGTTCACAGAGTGAAACAAACTTGGCATTTTCGGACAAAAGTCCATAGCCGGGATGAATAGCCTGAGCACCGCTTTCAATGGCAACGGTGAGAATTGCAGGCATATTGAGGTAGCTGTCGGCAACACGGTTACCGCCTACGCAGTAGCTTTCATCGGCAAGCTGAACATGCAAGGAATCCTTGTCTGCCTCAGAATAGATTGCTACTGTGCTGATGCCCATTTCACGGCAGGCACGGATAATTCTTACTGCAATTTCGCCACGGTTGGCAATCAGAATTTTTGAGAACATTTTTTCACTTCCAGTTATTTATCGCATTACGGCTGTCTGCCCCAAAACGGCACAGACAGCCTTTTAAATCACTTATTTTCAACAAGTGCAAACGAAAGCTCAGCACTTACGCAGAGCTTGCCGTCAACATAACCCTTTGCATCAATAAAGTAGAATGCACCTCTGCTCTTTGTGAGAGTGCAGACACTTTCAAGAGTATCGCCCGGTTTTACGGGATTTCTGAACTTAACATTGTTCATCTTTGTAAAGTAGGGTGTGCAGTTCTTAACCTTGTCTGCAAGAAGACAACAGCTTGCCTGTCCCATCATTTCGCAGAGAATAACACCCGGAACAACGGGGTTGCCTGGGAAATGTCCCTGTAAAAAGAACTCGTCACCTTTGATTGTATATCTGCCCTTTGCTGTGTTTTCATCAACGCTTTCAGCCTCTTCAACGAGGAGCATATTGTCACGGTGGGGCAAAATCATCTTAATTTCTTCCTGATTCATACAGTCCTCCGATTATTTAACCTTGAATAACGGCTGGCCGTATTCAACAAGATCTCCGTCCTTAACAAGAACTTCAACGATTTCGTAGTCATCCTCAGCCTGAATTTCGTTCATGCACTTCATAGCCTCGATAATGCAAACCGTTGAACCCTTGCTTACCTTCTTTCCTACGGGAGCAAAAGGATCTTTACCGGGTGCCGATGCGGCATAGAATACACCGACAATCGGAGCATTTACTGTTTTTGCATCTTCTGCGGGAGCGGCAGGCTGAGCCGCCGGAGCCTGTGGCTGAACAGGTGCGGGAGCGGGAACATCTGTTGCAGTCGGCTGATATGCGCCGATTGGTGATGCATTAAAAATCTGCTGTGCGGGATGTTCTTTTTCAAGATGAATCTTTGTGCCGTCCTCTTTCTCAATTTCAAGAACGCTCAAAGAAGAATTTTCAAGAAGGGAAATATATTCCTTGATTTCTTCGATTTTATTCATAGTAATTCCCTCGCTTAATATTTTTTAAATACAAGACAAGCGTCATGTCCGCCAAAGCCGAGGTTGGTTGAAGCGGCAACATTTACATCACGCTTAACTGCTTTGTTAGGTGTATAGTTAAGGTCAAGACCTTCATCGGGTTCGTCAAGATTGATTGTCGGCGGAATAACACCGTCATTGAGAGCCATAACAGAAGCGATAGCCTCAATTGCACCTGTTGCACCGAGGAGGTGACCTGTCATTGATTTTGTTGAGCTGATATTTGCATCATAAGCCTTTTCACCGAGAGCAGTCTTAATAGCCATTGTTTCGGTAAGGTCGTTAAGATGTGTGCTTGTGCCGTGAGCGTTTATGTAAACCTGTGCGTCATCGGCAACATTTGCCTCCTCAAAAGCAATCTTAATTGCTCTTGCAAGGCCTGCACCGTTAGGATCGGGAGCTGTAACATGGTGTGCGTCACAAGTATTGCCGTAGCCTGAAAGTTCTGCATAAATCTTAGCGCCTCTTGCAACAGCGTGTTCGTACTCCTCGAGAACGAGCATACCTGCACCCTCACCCATGATAAAACCGTCACGATTCTTGTCGAATGGACGAGATGCGTGCTTTGGATCATCGTTTGTTGAAAGAGCCTTCATATTCTGGAAACCTGCGATTGTGAGAGGAGCAACAACTGCCTCTGCACCGCCTGCGATGATAGCGTCAGCATAGCCGTCTTTAATGCAATGGAAAGCCTCACCGATTGAGTTTGTACCTGTTGCGCAAGCACTCATAACCGAAAGAGATGCGCCCTTTGCGTTAAAACGGATTGCAACATTACCTGTTGCGATGTTACCGATCATCATCGGAATGAAGAAAGGAGAAACCTTTCTCGGACCGCCGTTTTCCATGCCTACTGTATTCTTAACGAAAGTCTGCAGACCGCCGATACCTGCGCCGATGTAAACACCGAAACGGTTCTCGTCAATCTTACCCATGATACCGCTGTCGTCGACAGCCTGCTGTGCCGCTGCGATTGCGTACTGTGTATACGGATCAAGCTTTCTTACTTCTTTTTTCTCAATATACTGTGTGGGATCAAAATCCTTGACTGTACCTGCGATGTGAACCTTGAGATCACTTGTATCAAAAGCTGTGATTGTTTCGATACCGCAAACACCGTCAACCATATTTTTCCACATTGTAGGCACATCGTTACCAACCGGTGAAATTGCGCCCATACCTGTTACAACTACTCTTCTGCTCATTATATCCTCCAAATCAATTACATTGCAAGTCCGCCGTCAACTCTGATAACCTCGCCTGTTACATAAGCGGCATCGTCAGAGCAGAGGAAAGCTACTACATCTGCAACATCATCGGGAGTACCGATACGCTTTGCAGGAATCTGTGCCTTCATTGCGTCCTTAACCTTGTCGGAAAGTACATTTGTCATATCTGTTGCAATGTAACCCGGAGCAACTGCGTTAGCTGTAACGCCTCTGCCTGCAAGTTCCTTTGCAACTGACTTTGTAAGGCCGATAATACCTGCCTTTGATGCAGAATAGTTAGCCTGACCTGCGTTACCGATAAGACCGACAATTGATGCTGTGCTGCAGATTCTGCCGTAACGCTTTTTCATAAAGTGCTTGTATGTATGCTTAATCATGTTGAATGTACCCTTGAGGTTTACATTGATTACAGCGTCAAAATCCTTTTCGTCCATATTGAGAACGAGCTTATCTCTTGTGATACCAGCATTGTTTACAAGAATTTCGATACCGCAA
>CACXYD010000143.1 GCA_902771755.1 uncultured Ruminococcus sp.
ACCTACTTCATACAAGGTTTTCAGTTTTCTGTAAATCTTCGGGATATTTGAGAAGAACTCCATTCCCTCCTCAACAGACATTTCAAGAACATCGTTGATTGACTTGCCCTTGTACTTTACTTCGAGGGTTTCACGGTTATATCTTTTGCCCTTGCAGACCTCACACGGAACATAGACATCAGACAAAAAGTGCATTTCAATCTTAATGATACCGTCACCCTGACAAGCCTCACATCTGCCGCCCTTTACATTGAATGAAAATCTGCTTGGAGTAAAACCACGCATTTTGGCATCGGTTGTAGCGGCATAAAGCATTCTGATATCAGTAAACACACCCGTGTATGTTGCAGGGTTTGAACGGGGAGTTCTGCCGATAGGACTTTGGTCAATAGCAATTACCTTGTCAAGATTTTCAATGCCTTTAATTTCCTTATGCTTACCTGGGATTGTCTTGGCACGATTGAGATCACGGGCAAGTGCTTTGTAAAGGATTTCGTTTACAAGCGAGCTTTTGCCCGAACCCGACACACCTGTTACGCAGACAAATTCACCGAGCGGAATTTTGACATTGATATTTTTGAGGTTGTTTTCTGCCGCACCTCTGACTTCAAGGAAAAGTCCGTTGCCTTTTCTGCGTTTTTCGGGAACAGGAACTTTGCGTTCACCTGAAAGATACTTGCCCGTAATTGAATTAGGACATTGCTTAATCTTTTCAACATCGCCCACGCAGACAATCTCACCGCCGTGAATACCTGCACCAGGTCCTACATCGACAATGCAATCTGCGGCATACATAGTGTCCTCATCGTGTTCAACAACGATAACCGTATTTCCGAGGTCACGAAGTCGCTTTAATGTTGCAAGAAGTTTTTCATTGTCACGCTGATGAAGTCCGATACTCGGCTCATCAAGAATATAAAGAACACCCATAAGCGAACTGCCTATTTGCGTCGCAAGGCGGATTCGCTGACTTTCACCGCCGCTGAGTGTTCCCGAACTTCTCGAAAGGGTAAGATAACCGAGTCCTACGCTTTTGAGAAAGTTAAGTCTTTCGTTGATTTCTTTTATAATTTCAGCACCGATAATCTGCTCTTTTTCTGAAAGTTTGAGCTGACCTACAAAGTCGAGTGCGTCAACAACCGACATTTTGCAGAAGTCGGCAATGTTAAGTCCGCCGACTGTTACGGCAAGGCTTTCGGCTGAAAGTCTGTCACCGCGACAGAGGTCACACGGAATTTCTGCCATATACGAACGGATTTCATCCTTAATCCAGTTACTGCTTGTGTCACGGTAACGGCGCTCAAGGTTATTGATTATACCCTCAAATTTATGCTGATAAGTACCGCCGCCGTAAACCGACTTTTTGTTGATTGTCAGTTCTTCATCGCCTGTACCGTAGAGAATTTTGTCGATAGTTTCCTTCGGCAAATTTTCAAGCGGTTCATCAAGCGAAAAGTTGTATTTTTCGGCAAGAGCCTCCATATACATTGCGGCAATTGTACTGCCTTCCATTGCCCAACCGCTGCCCTTGATACCGCCGCCACGGATACTCTTTGACATATCGGGAATGATTTTATTCTCGTCAATTTTGAGGAACACACCGAGTCCCGTACATTTCGGACAAGCACCGAACGGATTGTTAAACGAAAACATTCTCGGTGAAAGGTCATCAATGCTCACACCGTGTTCGGGGCAGGCATATTTCTGTGAAAAAGTTACATCTTCATCACCGTTGAAGTTCACCATAACAAGGCCTCCGCCAAGCTTTGATGCGGTTTCAATGCTGTCTGAAAGTCTTGAAACTATTTCAGGCTTGATTACAAGACGGTCAACGATGATTTCAATATTATGTTTTTTATTTTTCTCTATCGGAATATTTTCTGACAAATCATAGATAATTCCGTCAACTCTTGCACGGACATAACCCGATTTTCTGGCGCTGTCAAGAACCTTTGCGTGTTCGCCCTTTCTGCCCCTAACAACGGGCGCCATAATCTGAATTTTTGTACCCGTTTCATAGGTCATAATTTTATCGACAATCTGATCAACTGTCTGCTGACGGATTTCCCTTCCGCAAACCGTACAATGCGGAACACCTATTCTTGCGTACAAAAGACGGAGATAATCGTAAATCTCCGTAACTGTGCCGACTGTTGAACGGGGATTTTTTGAAGTAGTTTTCTGATCAATTGATATCGCAGGCGAAAGTCCTTCTATGCTTTCAACATTCGGCTTGTCCATCTGACCGAGAAACATTCTTGCATATGAAGAAAGGCTTTCAACATATCTTCTCTGTCCCTCAGCATAGATTGTGTCGAATGCAAGCGAACTTTTGCCCGAACCCGAAAGTCCTGTAATTACAACAAGCTTGTTTCGGGGAATTTCAACATTTACATTTTTGAGGTTATGCTCTTTTGCACCCCTCACAATAATTTTATCCTGTGCCATTTCATCTACCCTTTACTGTGTCAAACACTGACACAACTTCATACATTCGTTTTAGTTTTGATTACATATACACGCATAGCCTCTCATTGCGAGAGGCTATGTTTATTTGATATTAACCTTCTGTAGACTCGTCAACCTTTGTTTCGGCTACGGGTTCTTTGTCGGCAGTTTCCTGCTCAACTTCTTCGGGTTCTTTATATGTGCCGTTCATCACAGCGGTAAAGTCCTCACTGCCCATCTTCTCATGCTTGATAAGATATTTTGCAATGTCGTGGAGTTTATCCATGTTATCGCTGAGAATCTTTGTAGCATCGGCATATGCCTTGTTGACCATATCAAGAACAAGCTGGTCAATCTTTGCGGCGGTAGCCTCGGAATAATCCTGAGTTCTGCTGCCCATATCTCTGCCGAGGAATACTGAATTGTTGTCTGTGCCGTAGCATACACAACCGAGTTCCTTAGTCATACCGTACTTTGTAACCATTGCACGGGCTGTCTTTGTAGCCTTTTCAATATCGTTTGACGCACCTGTTGAGATGTCATCCATAATAAGTTCTTCGGCAACTCGACCGCCAAGACTTACAACGATATCCTCATACATACCTCTGCGTGAGTTGTATGACTTATCCTCACTCGGGAGCGGCATTGTGTAACCGCCTGCCATGCCTGTCGGGATAATTGAAATCTCGTGAACAGGATCCTGAGTTTCAAGCTTATCAAAGAGAATTGCGTGACCTGCCTCATGGTAGGCTGTGAGCTTTTTCTCTTTCTCGCTCATTACTTTGGTCTTTTTCTCAGCACCGACAACAACCTTGACTGTTGCCTCCTTGATTTCGTCCATAGTAATGGCTTTCTTATCTTTTCTTGCGGCAAGAAGTGCGGCCTCATTAAGAAGATTTTCAAGGTCTGCGCCTGTAAAGCCTGCAGTTGTCTTTGCAATAGTCTTGAGGTTTACATCGGGAGCAAGAGGTTTCTTTCTTGCATGAACCTTGAGGATAGCCTCACGGCCGTTTACATCGGGATAGCTTACAACAACCTGACGGTCAAATCTGCCCGGACGCATAAGAGCCGGATCAAGGACATCTGGTCTGTTGGTTGCGGCAATAAGGATTACACCCTCGTTAGCGCCGAAACCGTCCATTTCAACAAGCAACTGGTTAAGAGTCTGCTCACGCTCATCGTTACCGCCGCCAAGACCTGCGCCTCTCTGGCGACCTACGGCATCAATTTCATCAATGAAGATGATACAAGGTGAGTTTTTCTTTGCCTGATCAAAGAGGTCACGAACACGGGATGCACCGACACCGACAAACATCTCAACAAAGTCTGAACCTGAAATTGAGAAGAACGGCACGCCTGCCTCACCTGCAACTGCTCTTGCAAGCAATGTTTTACCTGTACCGGGAGGGCCTACAAGAAGAACACCCTTTGGTATTCTTGCACCGAGTTTGTTATACTTTTCGGGAGCTTTGAGGAATTCAACAACCTCTGCAAGTTCTTCCTTTTCTTCATCGGCACCCGCAACATCATCAAATGTTGTCTTGCGCTTTTCATCGTTTGTATTCTTAATCTTGGCTTTACCAAAGCTCATTTCCTTGCCGCCAAGACCGCCACCGCCCATTTTCTTCATAATGAGCACCCAGGCAACGATGAGAATAATCATAATGATTATTGTCGGAATCATTTCCATAAGTATGGAATTATCCGTTGCACGGGTAAGGTTATGCGGAATTTCATCGGTTGATGCCGGATTGTAGTACGGTTTGATGTCATCAAGGAAACGCTGAATATCGGCAAGCTGTCCTTTTACAACAATCTTTGATTTTCTGCTGTTTGAC
>CACXYD010000144.1 GCA_902771755.1 uncultured Ruminococcus sp.
CCAAACGCAAAATAAAAACCTTTTCGAGGCCCGAAAGCAACTTTCCCAATGCTTTTTTAAAATCTTCGACTGTCCTTGTTGACTTATAAAAATTGCACATTCTGCAAGCAGGATTATAATTTTCGATGTCATTCGCACCATTGTACCAGTACACGCTCTGTATATGGTCAACCTGCATGTCCTTTAATTCGAGTGTACACCCACAATATGCACAGTGGCCGTTGTATTTTTCGTAAACTTTAAGCCTTATGGACTTAGATATATATTTTCTGGTTGCCAATATATATCACCCCTCATTTAGTAGCCCCAGCTGTTGTGCCAACATAACAACCGAAGTTACAATCAATTGTAAATCTTCGCCGTTGATATTGCACATACTGTAACGAACATTGACATCCTCAGAGTCACTAAAATCAATAACAAGTCCCTTTGTAATCGTCTCGCTTTCATTGTTATTGTAATTAACGGTGATATTTTTAATGCCTTTCATTCTTCTACCTCACTTTCAAACTGCGTCGAAAGTCAACATCAGTCCTGTGTATTATGTGCCATTCTTAAATTCTTTTGCCTCGTAAATCTTGCAAAAGCGTCCTCTTATTTTATATGTAGATCTGTTTTTTGCAAGACAGTAATCATATGAGGTGCAAAAAAGATTATTACCCCCATAGTACACGCAGGTCGCACAACGCTTGTGCTTTTTACGGTATTCATTTGGTGTCATTATTTCGCCTCGCTTCAATTATCTGCTCTAATAGTAATACATTTTTTCCAATACGGCTCGTGAGCTTTTTCGACTTTTTTCCAAACCGTTTCCATTTCATCGTTGGTAGGTTCTCTGCCGAGTTTTTCTTTCAGAATATCCCAAATCAGGTCTTTTGCTTCTTCCTCAAAATCATCTCTATCTGCACAAACAGAGTCTGAGTGCCACCATCTTGTATTACAATCAAGGATTTCTTCAATCTCAACTCGTACATTTGTTGCATATTCCCAACCGTAATCGCCTGTATTTGCTTCGTCACTCACTAACACGGTTATGGGATAGTCTGGGTGTTCTCTTGCCAACTTTAATATTTCGGCTGTTGCTGTTGGATGTGTCAAAGATGTGTATTTGTCACTTATTTTCCCAATTTCAATGTTCATTTCTCCGCCTCGCTTTCGAGCCAATGTAAAGTGTTTTTATAACAATTAATAGCCGACTCACAATTTGTTACTGGGCAAAAAATACATTCTGAAGTGGCGTCACATAAAAAGTTAGCCATATCCTCCACGCTCATCTGTTTAATGCGTTCAAAGTTGGTAATTTTCTTTTTCTCAAAATCTTTACATCTTTCAGCGTAATTGCTGTTTGAACTGTATGGTTTCACACATTCTCCACATTTCTTACATTGACTGCATATCATTCCTGCTCACCGTCCTTGTTTTCGAGAAAATATGTTAAGTTTTTTTCATTCAATTTGTCGATTAATGTGTAAAGTTTTGCAACAGCCACGTTACCGTTAACAGCATAATCGCAAAACCATTCTTCCAGTATGCTTTCAATATCTTCAAACGAGACCATTATCATTCACTCCTTATCCTTTTTTTCGCCATATCCGCAGTAAAAATCAAGAGATACGTTCATGTGTGTAATTTGGCAATAGCCGTATTCTCCTATACAATTATCAGTACAAAAAGATAAATTTGGGCAAAACTTTTTACAATCCTTACACCTGACAAACCTCCTGCACATCTGCGGTGGGTTGTGATTTAACAAAACTGATGACCCCTTTCATTGTTTCAAATTTGGCTTTACTTTTTTCAACATCACTCACACTGCCGTGTTGTTTTTCATATTTAACAATAAAACGTAAATCTGATAATAGAGTTTCAAGTTTCTCAATCAACGCTTCACGCTCTATGTATTCTTTTTCAGCCATTGTTTTCACTCCTTTAAATCCTCTAATTTGTCAAGTCTGCCACTTAAATACAACTGCATTGTTTCAATAACAATACAATTAACGATTGTTCCAAAATCTTCAAGTGATATTTCATAAGATTTTTTATAAGCGGTTTGTCCTGCCGTCTTCTGTATCATCATTTGTCGTAACATATCCAAATGTTCTTTTAACGCTTTAATATTCGGAGTTCCGTTCCCCATCTTTAAAAAATTCCACATTAAGTCTAATTGTCCTTTATCCAATTCCTCAATTCTTATTTTTGCCATTGTTTTTACGCTCCTAACTGCTTAACCCACCGTTTTTTTAACTCATTTGGTATTAGTTGACCTTTATTTCGCTTGCCTGTCCAATGAGTTCCGCCAGCTTGACCTTCACAAACAAAATTACTCGCTTTTAAACTTGCTCCATTTTCGGACTGTAATGTGTATGTAATAATTTTTTTATAGCCCATATTTTTAGCAATTCGACAACAAGCACCATATAACATACTACAGCCGTTTTTATATCCCTCAATTACACAAACTCTGTTTATTTCGCAAGTCAAGCCGTCATCGTAATATCGGCTTACTGGTCTGCCACATACTGCACAGCCTATTAGACTGTCTTTATGATAAAGACCAATGCAAAATTTACAGCCGATTGTAGCGTTATGGTGTCGGTGATATTTATTAATAAATTCAGAGGCTTGCTTAAATGTGATTGGCTTTATTTGCATTTGCATTGTTTTACGCTCCTTTTGTTACCAATCGTTTTCACCGTCAATTGACATTTGACCCGGTAATACTCCGTCCTGCATCCACCAATGGTAAACATCAATGCCGCTATGCCAACTGTAGTTGCTTTTGCCCTCAGTTTTGCGGATTTCGAGCATTTTATCAAACGCTCTGATATACATATCCCGATATTTCGGATAATGCGCAAACTCAAAAGCTCTTTTTTTATTTGCCATCGGACATCCTATGCAACCTACACGATTAAATCCGCATTGATATAATGGGTTTAAGTCTATAGGATTACTGCTTATGTAATCTTTTACTGTATCATTGTCCCAATCTGCAATGACATTATATGCGATTTTGGATTGCATTTGGCAACGCTCTACAATCTGACGCTTTTCGTCATTGTCATTGTTAATAATAATGCGTTTATTAATATCGTTATGCTTCTCTTCGATAATACCCGATGATTTACGTTTTACGCTTTCGGCTCTTCGAACACCCGTTACAATACAGCGGTTTTGACCTGCTGTTTCTTTTAGTACTGCACAACAGTATCGCATTAATCTTGTAGGAGGCATTTTCTTCTGTTGTATCAATTTCCACATACTTGTCCGCTGTCCTTTGTAATACGGATAATTTATCACGCAATTAATACCTTTATCTTCAAGCTCCTTAAACCGCTTGCGGACGTGATAAACCGTTTCGGGTGCATCTGCGGTTGTATGACTGTGCTGCACCTCAAAATCAATCCCTGCTTTTAGTACAAGGTCAAGTATAACCTCGCTGTCTTTACCGCCTGAGTAGCAGATTAAAAGAGGTTGTTGATAATACAGCTCGCTCATCTGCGCTCCCTCACGCAATCGCTCAATGCTTGCTTTTTCAAAATCCATATTCAATCCTTTCAACTGTTCGTCTTTTCCGAACTGTTTAACGCCCTCTCGGCTTCTTCTCGTGTCAAAAATACGGTTTTGCCAAACTCAGAAAAAGGTATATTCTGTTTATCAAATTTTATACTTGTAACAACAACGCAAAATCCACAGGAGATAAAGTAAGAATAATCTCTAACCTCTGCCTCAGCGTAGCCACCAAATTGCATTTTTACATACACTGTATCGCCTACCTTACACGGCAACTCCACAAATCGGTTGCGGTCTTTAAATTTCTGACAGAGTTCTTCAACGTTATTAGCTGCAATAGCGTTGTCATAATATTTTGTCGTTCCTAACCTGTCTAAACAAAATTCAAACCCTAAGCAATCCTTACAATTTGCCATTCTTAATCCTCCTTCGGCAATTCAGGCAACGGCATCCAGTGAGTGACAGTAAGCTCGCACATATCGTTTACTTCTTCGCTTATGTATTTATGCCCATAACAATAAGTTGTAGCCCATTCTCCGTCTACACGCCAACCTGTATAAACACTATGATAAACGTGTCTTTTTTCCAAATGTCTGCCGTAAAACTCAATTTCTCTGATAAGTAACAACACGTCTTGTTCTTCATCAGGCATCCTGTCTTTAACGCTTATCCATTCACTTGCCATTGTCAGCCCTCCTGTTCCATAATTGAATCGCAATTTTTGA
>CACXYD010000145.1 GCA_902771755.1 uncultured Ruminococcus sp.
CTCCCCTACAGACTATACACAATTTTCATCACATCAAAAATTATGTGAATAAACAAACAGTTTCATCAAGGCGGGCGTCCAATGAACGCCCCTACGGAATTGTGCAAACGGTTACTATAATACGCTCGGGCATAATATGTTTTTAATATTACACACTATCTTAACGAACGGGTGACGGTGGTTCGCTGTATAACGATTGACAATTACTAAAATAAAAAAGTCGGGCAACAGAAATTTGCATTTCGCAAATCTGCTACCCGACTTTAATTTGAAATTAATTTAATTCACAAAAATATCTTTTCGTCTGTCAAAATAAACCTTGTTTACAACTGCCATAACAATCGGAATAACGCACTGACTGATTGTTGACGCATCAAATGCCATGTAATCTGTTGTGCATGAAATTAAAACGGCATAAATAATTGCAATAGCAATATTAAGACCGTAAAGTCCAACAATCATTTTCGGACCGTTCTTTTTCAGACCTGAAAGCTGAAAACGGGTTACAATCATAAAAACGGCAAATACAAGAAGTAATATGCCATACACGATGTCAACCGCTTTTACACCCGGATAAAGTGAATATACGGCAAGCGGATCAATTTGCTCGGTTTCGTAAATTTTGCCTGTCATGTACAAAACAGCATAGCATGCATTAAAGAACGCACCTGCAAAAAGTACAAAGTAAATCAGAAATTTGTACCAACCCATCGGATGACCGTTGAACTTGTCGGGATACTGTGGGTACTGCTGATACGGCTGATTGTACATCGGTTGCTGATACTGATTCGGTTGCTGATATTGGTTGTAGTTTGGCTGTTGATATTGCTGATTAGGCTGCTGATAATTAACCTGCTGATTGTTAAAGTCAGGCTGAGTGTTTTGCTGTTGATTGTTTGTGAGCGGTGTACCGCATGACTGACAGAATTTTGTGCCGTCAGGACATTGATTTCCGCAATTCGGACAAAACATAGAATCCCTCTCTCAAGTAAAATTGGAGATTAAATCTCCGAAAAAATTTTACCATATATAATTTCAATAGTCAACAAAATTCTCAAAATGTACATTAAATAACCCTCCCGAAAATCATCGGAAGGGTAAATCTTTTATGATTTTATTTGTTTAAGCCCGATTTTCTTTTGTCAAGATAATCCTGAAGAATGATTGTGGCGGCAACCTCGTCAACGACATTTTTACGCTTTTTTCCTCTTGTATTTGTGGTGTTGAGAAAGTTGTGAGCGGTAATTGTTGTTCCACGCTCGTCCTGCATAACGCACTCAATGCCTGTTTCATTGCTCAGATTTTCGGCAAATGCTCTGGCATTCTGTGCGCTTTCGCCCTCACTGCCGTCCATATTTTTTGGAAGTCCCACCACAATAAGCTCGGCTTTTGTTTCTTTGGCTGTGTTTACAACCTTTTCAAGCAACTGTTTCGGTGACTTTTCAAAGATAACCGTATACGGTGACGCTAAAAACTCTGTTTTGTCGCAAACGGCAATTCCTGTGCGTGCTTTTCCGAGGTCAACTGACATTATAATCATTTTGTTTGTCCTTTCGCTTTGGTTTACTCCATTATAATGCAAAATCGGAATTTTAACAACGGCTTTTTTTAATGTTGAACAATCTTTTGCGTAATTACTTTATTAAGTTTTTTCAAAGCTTTGTTTCTACAAAAGAATATAAAAATTCTCATTCACAAAAAGACAAAACTGTTATCCATAATATCCTATAATAAAAATACAAAAAGAAGTAATCATTAAAAGGATGTTGATTTTTATGGAAGCAAAAACTACTTTGGCTCGCAGACAGGATGCTGTTCAGGGCGATTTTATGCGAAAAATGCTCACAAACGCAGGTTGTCTGCTCTGCGGAATTTTGGTGTCACGGGGAGCAGTCCTCGGAAGCCTTGCACCTTTCGGGGCATCATTTGCGGCGGCAGTTCCCAGAAAGTACCTTTTGTCATCGTTGTTAGGCACGGCATTCGGCTATGTTCTGCTCAGGCCCTCGGACAGCTTTCGCTACCTTGCCGTTGTGGCGGCAATAGGCGGTCTGCGGTGGTTGCTCGGTGACCTTGACAAAGTGACCAAAAGCAAAGTTTTTGCTCCGCTTGTGGCATTTGTTCCGATATTTGCAACGGGTGTTTCGTTGCTTTTTGTAAGCACAAGTACGCTGACAACTTTTGCCGATTGCGTAACCGAGGCGGTAATTGCAGGTGCGGCGGCATATTTTATCAGCACGGCTCTGCATCTTGCAGGCGACAACAGAAGTTTTGAAGTTTTTTCGCAACAGGAAACCGCAAGCGTGGTTATGTCGGGATGTATCCTGATTCTGGCTTTCGGCAGTATTGCGTGGCAGAATATCTCGCTCGGCAGAATTATTGCAATGCTCGTTATTCTGCTCTGTTCACGCTACGGCTCGGTCACGGGCGGTGCAATCAGCGGAATTTCAACGGGTGCGATTTTCAGCATTGCATCAAGGGAAAACGGCTATATCTGCGGCGGTTTTGCATTTGGCGGACTTATGGCAGGACTTTTTTCACCGCTCGGAAAGTTAGCCTGTGCAATTGCGTTTGTAATCTCAAACGGTGTGATGTGCCTTGCATTCGGTTCGCAGTTCGGAACACCGTCGGGTGTGCTTGTTGAAAGCCTTGCCGCAAGTGCGGTGTTTATGGTTCTCCCGAAAGAGGTCGGCAATGTGATTTCGCCCGTATTTTCAAGCGAGAAAAACACCTCTCTCGGAGAGGCTCTGCGAAAAAACATTGTTATGCGGCTCGACTTTGCCTCAAAGGCAGTCGGTAATGTGAAAACCGATGTTTCAAAAGTTTCGGAAAAGATGAAAAAACTCTATTCGCCCACATTTGATGCTGTTTGTGAGGGTACAAGAAAGGAAGTCTGCGAAACCTGCGGACTGAAAATGTACTGCTATGAACACAAGGGCGGTGTCACCCGTGACGACTTTGCAAGGCTTGAAGAATACCTTGAATCGAACGGCACGATAGGTGAACGGGATGTTGAAAAATCTTTCGTGAAAAACTGTTGCAAAAAGGGTGAGATTGCCCGTTCAATGAACGCAAACTACCGTGAATATCAGTCGGCACTTGAGGCACAACAGAGGATTACCGATGTGCGGAGCGTTGTTGCAGGGCAGTTTTCGGGAATTGGCGACATTCTTCACGATTTGGCTGATGAATTCCGCAACACAATGAGGTGCGATAACGAATCTGCGCAGCGGATAATCAGCGCACTCACAAGCCTCGGTGCAATTGTTGAGGAGTGCATCTGCCTTGTGTCAAACGGCGGAAGGATGAGCGTGGAACTTACTCTCTCGAATAAGTCCGAAAAGCTTTCAAAGGGCGAGGTTATGCGTGAGATTTCACGCTGTTGCGGAAGAAGATTTGACCTGCCGACAATCAGCCGTGAGGGCAACAGAATCCGTATTGCAATGTGCGAAATGCCCGTGTTTGATGTTGAAATCGGAAGTGACCAGCACACCGCCAACAACGGCAAGCTTTGCGGTGACTGCATAAATTATTTCAATGACGGTTTCGGCAAAACATATGCACTTGTGTGTGACGGCATGGGTACGGGCGGCAGAGCCGCCGTTGACGGTAATATGGCGGCATCCGTTATGACAAGACTGCTCAGGTCGGGACTTTCAGCCGACAGCTGTTTGCAGATTGTGAACTCCGCCCTCATGGTGAAAAGCGAGGACGAATCGCTTTCAACGGTCGATGTCACAAGCGTTGACCTCTACACGGGCAGAACCACTTTCAAAAAAGCAGGTGCGCCCGTTACATTTGTAAAGAAAAATGGCAGGGTAACGGCTCGTGAAATGCCGTCACTCCCTGCAGGAATTCTCAACGGTATAAAATTTTCAACCGACACGGTAAATCTGACAACGGGGGATATGATTGTTATGGTATCAGACGGTGTAATTACGGGCGATGACAAGTGGCTCGAAAAGCTTATTCGCACATGGAACGAGGGCAGTACGCAGGACCTTGCCAAAGCCGTTGTTGACGAGGCGGTAAAGCGCCGTAAAGCCGACCGTGAGGACGATGTCACCGCTGTAGCAATCAGAATCACGGAGAACGGACATTGATTCAAATTGAAAGTTGAAAATTGAAAATGGAAAATTGTTTCTGGTGTGATTAAAGCTGTGTATAATCTGTATGGACATTCATCAAATTTCGCAAGTAACGACAGAAATTATATGTAAAAACATATTTTATAAA
>CACXYD010000146.1 GCA_902771755.1 uncultured Ruminococcus sp.
TATTCGGTACAGAACAAGTTCAAAAACATTTGGGTTTCAATGTTCAAGGACAATATTCCTGTATTCAGCGAGATTTCAAAAAATCCCGATTACGCATTTGCCTACACACTCAACAACGGTCACATCGTTACAAGAACATACAGTTCAACATCTGTTTTTGACGAAGCAGAAAGCTATCTTTCAAGCACCTACAACGAACTTGACACATCCGACATCATCTATTCAAAGGGCTATATCAAGGCATACAGCCCGCTTGTAAAGGCTGATTACAAGGATATGAACACATTTATCGTTGCAGGATTTGACGGTAAAGTAACTGACGACAAGCATCCCGATTTTGTTATAAGCAAAATCACTTATGTTGATGATGACGGAACAGTAAAATATACCAAAAATTCCAAAAAGGCAACCGAAAAAATTAAAGAGGCTTTTCTCAAAGACCTTGATAATTGCAGTGACGAAGACTTTAAAAAGACAGTTCAAATGACCGATTACACGGATTATGCGCTTGATTCCACATACATCAACTACGGCGAGTATGATAGTCTTAAGGAATCCGAACCCGAGGCAGTATGTGTGATTGCGATTGCAACAGGCGATACTAATCCATATTACGATGAAGTTAGGAACATGGATTCTGACAACAGCAATACTGTTGCAAGAACACAGATTGCTTATACAGTTCCAAAAAGCTTTAAAAACACTATTAAAGCGTTACAGGAGCTTGGTATTCTAAACAACAAGCTGTATATGGACAAGGATTATCTGCCGGGTGAATCAACATCTTATGAGGAATATACAAATAATTACTACGATTACTATGACGACTATGACTCCACATCGGATATGTATGATTATACTGACGATTCCTACATTGACGACAGCGAATATTGATACAGGCACTACACCACAAGAAAGCAGGATTTTAAATGGAACTTTACAACGGACGACCAACCGACTTAACAGGCAGAGAAAACCGTGAAATCAGAGTATATGACCTTCTCGACAGCCTTGGAATTGAATATCAGCGAACCGACCACGGACACGCTGACACAATGGAGGCTTGCAACGAAATTGACGCAGTGCTTGATGTGCTTATTTGCAAAAATCTGTTCCTTTGCAACAGGCAGAAAACCGACTTCTATCTTCTTATGATGCCGGGTGACAAACCTTTTAAAACAAAGGAGCTTTCAAAGCAAATCGGAAGTGCAAGACTTTCGTTTGCGACTCCCGATTTTATGCTCGAATTTCTCGACATCAAGCCGGGTGCGGTGAGCGTTATGGGGCTTATGAATGACAAGGACAACCGAGTAAGACTTCTTGTTGACGAGGATGTTCTCAAGGGCGAATATGTCGGCTGTCATCCGTGTGTAAACACCTCAAGTTTAAAAATCAAAACCGACGATGTTTTCGGAAAGTATCTTGATGCGGTTCACCACACAGCAACAACCGTAAAGCTTATCGGTGAAGATTAAGTATAGAAATCATTAAAAGTATTAAACGGTAACGGGATAAATTTTTCCGTTGCCGTTTCGTTTTTTACAGAACATAACTGCCCCCGAACCTTTGAAAGATTCGGGGGCAGTTGTCTGAATATTAAGAAAAATGAGTGTCAATTATTTGATTTACTTTTCAAACTTTTTTCTGTAAGAAAGAAACATTGCACCGCTTGCAACGAGCATTACAAGTGCAACCGAAACAGCAGTTATCGGGTTGCCTGTCTGAACTGCACCGTTGCCGCCTGTTGCAGATTTTGTTACTGTATCCTTTGTTGCAGTATCTTTTGTTGAAGAAGTTACGGCAGACTTTGATACATTGTATTTTACTACAAACGAAAAATCAACATCTGTCATATATTCTTCATCCTCGTCAAGGCCAAGGAGTTCATTTACATCAATTTGGCAACCAACTTTAAACTTCTGATCCTTATCATCCGGGAAGTCAACACATACATCATCAACATAGATATCTTCTGTACCGTCAAATTTGATTGTGTAAGTTTTGCCTGTTACGATATCCTTAACAACAACTTCCATACCCTTGTAGTCAGGAGTAAAGCCGTAAATCGGCTCATCATCATAATCGTAATCAGCCAAATCTACGATATCAGCCTTTGTGTAGTTTACCTTTTCAGGTGCTTTTACTGAAACAACCTCATAACGCTCATCAAGCTGATGCACATCGTTTATATTTTTAAATGTAATCTTATAGCTTGTCTGTACATCCTGATATGATACATTTACAGTATATTCTCTGAAAATCATACCGTAAAACTTTGAGTTTAATTCAGTAACAATTTTGTCAAAATCATCTTCGGTCATATCTTCTGTAAACTCAGGCATATTTTTCTCATATTCAATCAATGCCTTAATTACTTCGCCGTAATTAAACGGATCTGCAAGTTCAGCTTTGCAGTCCTTAACATCTACCTTTTCGGTTGTGCCGTCATTGTAAACTGCTTCAACTTCCATACCTGTAAGGTCAAGCTTGAGTTCAAGGTTGAACTGGCTGAAATACTTGATTAGGCTTTCTTCTGTTGCATCTTCGTCTGCGATTTTTGATAAATCAATATCAGGTTCAATCACATCCTCTGCTGTGTATGTAAGCTTGTCGGGGAGCTTTGTGATTTTAAGCTCTGTTACCTTTTTTGCCTCATCGGGTGACGCTGTGTCGTCTGTCTGTGCAAACGCTGTGAACACGCATGAAAATGCAAGCATCAGAACGATTGCAAGAGATAATACTCTTTTCATAAATTTTTCCTCCTGAAAACTAAAAATCATTGTATGATAAATGTATATACAATTATAACGCTATTGTAGCATACTATTTTGCAAAAATCAACTGTTTCAACAAATAATTGTCGCAAAAATTCTTCACTTGCTGTTTTTTATAAATTTTTTATATAGTATATTATTGCATTTGAGATTTAATTATAATTGTTCAAAATAAATTTGTACTTATTGCAAATTTTCTATTGTAAAATTCTGTCATTGCTGATATAATTGTAGACGGAATCAAAAGATTACCGAATACCCGAAAATCGGCATAAAACCTACCCAGCAAATATGGTGATTAAATTGAAAATTCTGCTTAACCCGGACAAAGAAATTGTAAAAGAAGTTCGCAAACAGCTTATACGCACGGGCGGTTATTGTCCGTATATGTTAATCAGAAGCCCTGCAACACTGTGTATGTGTGAGGATTTCAGGGCAAAAATTGCAGATCCCGAATTTGAGGGATACTGCCATTGCCTGATGTATTATAAACAAAGATAGAATTTTATACATAACAAAATAACAAAAATCGGAACAGCCGTGATTGGGTTTACGGCTGTTCCGATTTTTTAGGTAGAAAAACTCAATCGAGTGAAGTAAATCTGAACTTAAATGTTATAATCCCGTTTTCAAATTCGGCTTTATATTTGAACCCATGCATTTCAAGGGCGGATTTTACTATTGAAAGTCCTATTCCGCTGCCACTCTTATTATCTCCCTTTGCGGCTCTGAAATAAGGTTGCCACAATTTTGAGAGATTTTCCCTGTCAAATGACGAGCATTGATTGCTGATTGACAATACATCATCCGAAACATTAATTGTGATATCCGAACCGTAATCGGAATATTTTTCGGCATTGTCAATAAGATTTTCAAGCACCGTTTTAAGCATGGCAGGATCAGCCTTAATTTTTGCCTTTGAGTTGTAAATGAAAATAATTTCGTGTTCTGTGTGAACATAATAATTTTCGAGAATTTTCTCAATAAACGGTTTAAAGTCAAAAACTTCGCAATTCAGCTTTAATGCGGGCGAATCGAATCGTGACAAATCGAGCATTCTGTGAATAAGAATGTCCATTTCCTCGGTCTGTTGCTGAATGATTTCTATGTTGTGAAGTTTCTTTTCGGTATCTTCCTCATTTTTAAGATTTTCCGCAAAACCGCCTATGACAAACAAGGGGGTTTTGAGATTGTGCGCAATTGCATTTGTCATTTCAAGACGGGTTTCTTCCTGTGCAGTTCGCCTTTTAAAATCTTTGGGATCACTTCATACTCTGTGTGAAATCGTTGTAGATCTTCTGCTCGATAACCTCAGCGTCCTCATGAGTTGGAGCTTTAGCGGTGATATAAGTCTTGATCTTAGGCTCAGTACCGGAAGGACGAACGATAGCCTTGCATCCGTTCTCCAGGTAGAAAGCGAGGACGTTGGACTTAGGCAGAGTAAGCTCAGTTACCT